>JAGVDA010000314.1 GCA_020058975.1 Thermosynechococcus sp. WC_1
AAGTTTAGACTCTCCCGATTCATCCGCGACCATATCAAAATGATGCACCGTTCGCTGGGTAAACCAGACACCCGCACTTTTTTGAAAAAACTCCATCATGGTCATGGGTGCAGCAAGCATCGGGGCATCTCCAAAAAACAGCGTTAGGGTTACGCGACAACTCTATGATTGTAGACAGGTCACTACCCTATCTTTAGAGTCCTGTCGCCACTACTTTATGACTGAACCCAAGATAAAACTCACCCCTCAAGACGTTTGGGCTGCACTTAAAGCCGGACAGACCTTGAGCCAGCAAGATTTATACCAGATCAATCTCAGTGGGATGGATTTGCAAAAGGCTGATTTGAGTCAGGCGACGTTGAATCGGGCAAACCTATCTCAGGTCAACCTATCTGAGGCCAATTTAAGTGGCGCTGATTTAAGAGGTGCTGACTTAGGTAAAGCAATATTGAAGCACGCTAACTTACAGGGTGCCTGTCTCTATCGAGTTAACCTCAGTGGTGCGGTTCTCAGCGATGCAATCTTAACGGATGCCAAGTTTCAAGGCGCACAATACGATAGTCAGACGATTTTCCCTGAGGGTTTTGCTTACCGATCTTGTGGTGCGATTGGGCCAGACGCAAATCTGAATGGTGCGCCACTCAATACGGCGAATTTAAAGTATGCCGATCTACAACGCGCCAATCTATTGGGAGCTTACTTGGGGGGGGCTGACCTGACGGGAGCTAATTTGGCGGGGGCGCGACTGGTGCAGGCAGATCTGCGCAGAGGGTTTCTGACGGGCGCTTTTTTACGCAAGGCTCGGCTCAATGGCGCAAACCTAGCGGGTGTAGATCTGCGCGCCGCAGATTTGACTGATGCGGAGTTTGAGCAGTTTGAGAGCATCGCGGGGGCAGATTTTTCGCAGGTGCAGGGGCTGAGTGATGCAATGCGATCGCGGTTACTTAAGCAGCCTGCTGCTGAGCTAGATACAGCCCATCCCCTCACGCTCAAGACCACACGAGAAAGCCTGAGCTAAGCGCGTTCTGCCCTAATGCTTGCTGTCAACATTTATAAATCGGTAGTGTCTTGTTGCGCGGACTTTCCAAAGAGATAGGCATCGCCAACATACTTCAGAATGACGCGCCCAATTTTGGCATCCTGTCGCTCTGCCGTGGGTTTGACCACAACCCCTTCTCGTCCGTGAGATCCACCCACAAGTGAATCTCCCTCTGAGAGTTGCTTGATAGTAGCGAGAGCAAACCCGCCTTGATAAGCAATGGGAACGGTTTCAACGCCGTGTTTTTCGCAAAACATCACCAATTTTTCATGGTCAACATATTGACCATCCACCATCAAGTCAAATGCCCGAAACGCAATGGAATTTTGCCCATAGGCGTAGCTTTGTACGTCTTTGCCATAAATCTCGCCAAACAAAACCGCTTGATGGTGCCCCAGTTGCCAAAGGTGATCTAGCAATGCGGTAACACCAGATAGGCTGTGGGGGTGCCAATAGGTATTAGCCCGAAAGGCCGCAGTAGAGTCTGGCTGCTTTCGCCGTATCCCCTTAGAGCCTGCCATGAGAATGCGAGTTTCGCCGTCTGCAACAAACCCAACCCGACAATTTGTGCCGTGGATTTTCTCAGTGGCAATGACTTCCTCGCCATCCACAAACATGTTGGGGTAGTTCCGCAGGTTTTCGATGTCGGTGTAAACCGGAAACCTTGGATCGGCAACATCAGCATCCCCAGCTTTCGACCGGAGGGGAGGATAATATTTCGTTGCACCATAAAAGGCTGCAACGTCAGCCCCCAGCTCCATGCCTTGCTCTGGTGAAACAAGCAGCCCAAAAGAAGGTTCGCCCCTTAATTTGACGCGATGAATCACCAACACGCGATCGCCGTTAATATCCGTCTTTTCGGATAGATATTGCGTTACCCCTAATCGATCTGCGACGTCACGAGGGAGGGTCGTCCCTTGCTCAAAATACACGATGGCATCCCCAGACTGATAGGCACCTTTTTTGACACACATTTGCCAGCCGCCCACTGTGGCTAAATCGAGGGAATCTGCATTGCCATGAGGCCGAATATCTTGAATTTGGGTGACTTCTACTTTAATTGTGCTCATGACTTCTCATCTGGATTGATGCATTGAGCAGCATGCTTGTCTAACGCGAGTGCCGCTCAATATAATTACATTGTAGTATTATAATACAATGCCGCTCAATCACAAAACCATCTCTAGGTTGGAAGCTGTTTGAGCAAGTCATGGAAAGGCTGCCAATTATCGGTGGTGGCGATCGCCTCCCACACCCGCTCAATTTCAGGCCGCACGGGCACTGTAAGCGGATTATGCCGACGCAGACGTTCTGCAATCTCCGGCATTGCTGACTCACGAGATTGCGTCAGTAAGCCATGGTAAAGCTGCCGCCAGGTTTCTAATCGCTCTGCCCACTCCGGCTTCACCACACACTCCACCTCGCTTAAAATATGCCCTGCATCGGTATGCCATAGGGGCGAAAAAGACTGGCGCAGGGCTGCAAAAAAGTCGTGATAGCCCACCTGGGTCGCCTGCAAAAAGTCCAGCGTGTTGACCAACAGCGCTTCTGCTTCAGGCGTATCTGCTTGCGAAAACCCCAGCTTTTGCATCATTCGCTGCCGATAGGTGCTGTAGTAAGCATCCTCAAACAGTTGCAGCCCAGCATCTAGATCGACAGCAGACATCACCATCCCCAAAGGCTTCTGGAGCATTTCTAAATTCCAGCGACAGATTCCAGGCTGATTGCCGTAGCTGTAGCGCCCATAATAGTCAAAATAAGCCGCTGCAAATTTCAGATCGTAGGTTTGAATAAAGGCAAACGGTCCATAGTCAAAACTTTCTCCGGTGATCGACATATTGTCGGTATTCAGCACCGCATGGCAAAAACCGACAGACATCCACTGCGCCACCAGCTCCGCTGTGCGCTGCACCAGCTCGGCGTAAAACTTAGCGTAGCGATCAGGG
>JAGVDA010000214.1 GCA_020058975.1 Thermosynechococcus sp. WC_1
ATGTTAACCATGGCAATGCCCTAAACATAGGACTGTAATGGCTCTCTAACTAATGGGCGGTGAGGGGCTCGAACCCCCGACATTCTCGGTGTAAACGAGACGCTCTACCAACTGAGCTAACCGCCCTTGCGTATTCATCAACGCGGATAATACTATAGCAAACATTAGTCGCCTTTGAAAAGCCTTTTGTGAGATCTCCATGCCCAGCGGTGCCACCCACGATCGCATTACCCTCATCAGCCTACCTATCGTGACGGGGCTAACGCTGCTTGCAAGCCGAAGCGCCAGCATTACCCTGAGCTTAGCAGGCAGCTTTTTATTCAGCGGACTCATGTTTGGCCCAGACCTAGATATTTATTCTGTGCAGTTTAAACGCTGGGGGATTCTGCGCTGGATTTGGCGACCCTATCAAAAAAGTATGCGCCATCGTTCTTGGCTCTCCCATGGGCCTGTTATTGGCACACTTATTCGCTTAGCTTATTTAGGCTGCTGGGTGGCAATCGGCATCGCGCTCTGGAATGGGGTTGCGATGCTCAATCATGGGGCATTCTGGTCTTGGCACAGTACTCAACCACAAATTCAGTCGTTTGCTTTGCAGTATTTCTGGCAAGGGATAGCAATCTTAGCGGGACTAGAGTTAGGCGCATTGAGCCATTCTTGGAGTGACGTGATTGGCTCCACCTGGAAAAAATGGCGCAAACCGCGTCGAAAGGGTCGCCCTTAACGATTTAGGCAAAACGTCTAGGGTACGATGGGCTGATGCAGAATTTATCCCCTTTACCCTTTTTTATGAATACTTTGGATAGCAAAGCAGGGCTTGAAGTCATTGCAGCTTCTCAACTGTCAAGAGAATTTAATCCCGATGGCCTGCCTGTTCTGATTACTCAAATTGAAGGGCGGGAGCATTTAGAGAAACTGGTAGATTGGCTTTCTGTGCAGGGGTTACTCGCTCAGGTGCTAACCCTAATTGCCCCTCATAATGGAACAACACTTACCCAGACTGGTTCAGAGCTGCTAACCATAGAAGACCAGGCATTACCGCTTCAGGCTTATGTTGCCGCTCAGCTTTCACCCCAGGCAATCGCCCTTCAGCCACTCATTGCAACCGTCGCCCAACTCCGCAACCCCGAAGGTGGCTGTCCGTGGGATTTAGCACAGACCCCAGAAACCCTCATTCCCTACATTATTGAAGAAGCCTACGAAACTGTCGATGCGATTCGACGGGGTGATGTAGATGCGATCGCCGATGAATTAGGCGATCTCCTGCTACAGGTTGTACTTCAGTCTCAAATTGCTAGTGAAACCCAGCAGTTTTCGTTTATCGAAGTTGCCAATGGCATTACGCAAAAGCTGATTCGCCGTCATCCTCACGTTTTTGGCGATGTGAAAGTCAACAGCGTTGAAGATGTTCACGCCAACTGGGAGCAAATCAAAGCCGCAGAAAAAGGTGAATCCCCTGGGCAAACCGTTCCCCTAAGCCAAAAGCTAGAGCGCTATACACGGCGACTACCGCCCCTGATGGCAGGGCTTAAGCTCTCAGAAAAAGCTGCTGCTGCTGGATTTGAATGGCCTGATATGGATGGCGTATGGGCGAAATTCTACGAAGAATTAGCCGAATTTCAAGAGGCATTGCTGAAGGGCGATCGCACCGAGCAAGAAGCCGAACTCGGCGACCTAATATTTACGCTCATCAACATTGCGCGCTGGTGTGAAATTGACCCCTCCGCCGCCCTTCATCTCACCAACCTCAAGCTCATTCAACGTATTAGCGCCATTGAGCAAAAAATGGAAAAACCTTTAACTGAACATTCCCCCGAAGAAATAGATACGCTTTGGCAAGCCGTCAAGCAAGCCTTAAAAACGCAGGTATCGCCTTTGGCTACAGAGGTTTTAGCCAAAGGCGATCAATCCACTAAAACGGAATAGATAAGCCAACGCCAACGGCTGGCTCATTTTGCTCCCTTACCCTAAATTGCTGAAATACAGAAGCACCTACTCGATTCGTCACAAACAGCTCTAAGCTTGGGCGCGCTAGTGCATCTGTAAAATCAAACCCTAACAGCTTAGAGGGTGTCCACCGTACCGCAAAGTTCCAAGGGATTCGATTCGCCAGTCGATTGCCAATAAAGGCATTTCCATCTCCCGCAAAGTTAGCGCCAACCTCGCCTAAAAGACTCACATCTTTAAAGATTTTTACCGACCCACCCGCATTAACCCCAGCCACTGAAACGCCTCCCCTTTGCACAAAGCCAATAGTTGGCGTTACCCACACTGCCGTTCCTTTCCCGATCTGATATTGAAGCGGGACAGAGAAAGTTGCAATGATCAGACCCCTGCCAGTGTTCAAACTATCATCAAAAAAGTAAATGGGGACAGTTTTATCTTTGCCTTGAAGCGCAAATCGATCTGCCTGGTTATTCGTGAAGTTAAAAATAGGCTCATTGGCTAGACCAAAGGTTACTACCCCGCTTGCCGTAAATGGTGCGCCCTTTGCTTGATCAAGAAAACGAGCCTTGACAGCAATCCCAGACTCAGACTCATCCACTTTGCCAAACACATAATCTAGATAAACTCCCAGTTCTAAGTCTTTAAGCACTCCATAGCGTGCGGCAGCCATCACTCCACCACTGCCAACTTGATACTGTAAAAGGAACTTTCCTGCGGGTAAAGTTCCTCCGTCAAAAAATCCTAGACCATCGGTCGTTAATGGACTATCTTTTTGGTTAAATTGTCCTTTAAAGTTATTGGGATAATTCTCACGGTTGGCAGGAACAATTCCTGGCATAAATACTAAGTTTGCCCCAAAGCCAAAGTTTTCATGATCGGCAGTCAAGGCGAGTGGCCCGAGGGCACCAAAGGTATTCGTCGCGTATAAGTCGATTCCCAAGCGAGGATTAACGAGATAGCGAATCCCTGCATTAAGGGCAAGCGTTTTATCTGGCAGACCACTATTTCGATTGATGCTGTTATTGCCAACAAAGGGAAAGAAAGCCTCTCCCCAAAGCACTAATCTAGGGTGAACTTGAAAAGACACAGCACCGGTCAACCCAAACATTGTGCCAAAAGAACCAGGATTAGCTGTTGGAGGGCGACTTAAGAAAAGAGCGCTATCCGCTGGAAAAAAAGCAAAAGTTGGAGAAATCGTTAAGTTTAAGCGGTCATTAACTTTTGCGGTAAACGGAAGTGCTAAACCTGGAACAATCCCGTTACCTTTTTTAGTGCTGACGGCAGCGCCTGTTACGCGATCGCTAAAGTTAAATTGTGGCTCAGTAAAACCCGAAAGTGAGACCACACCGCTTAAAGCTTGGGTTTTTGATTTGTTCTCCCAAATCTTTTGTTTGAACTCTACCCCGATATCCCAAGTGGGTGTGGAGTCCCTTACGAAAATACGGAAAGGTCCTTGACGCTCAATGGAAACCGGATCCGTATTTTGATAGGCAACGGCCAGTTCTGAACTATTGGTAATTCCCCACCGAATTCCTCCTCCTGACCAAGATGGAGTGCCAGCACTTCTTGTGGCAGACTGCGAAAGTATATTGTTGGTGAAGAAAAAACGCTGCCTAAAGTCAACCACGACTTCTCCACGTTTTAAATGCTGTGCCGTGGGGAGCTGGTTTGGGATTTTTGCAATGGGGCTATCTTCTGCTTTGTACTTGGTCTTGTCTAAGATAGATTCGTCTACCTTCTCTGGATTTTGTGCTGTACCAGAGGTCGGCTCGTTACCTGGCTGTTTTGCCAAAGCTGTCTGAACTAAATTAGCACCTGTAAAATCAGCGTCTTTAAGGTTAGCTGTTTCTAAATTTGATCCGCTCAAATCTGCGCCGCTTAAGTTTGCTGCGGTTAAATTTGTATGATTGAGATTAGTATTGAGCAGTTTCGCTTTCTCTAAGTTAGCCTGACTTAGATCCGCATCCGCTAAATTTGTTTTACTGAGATCTGCACCACTGAGATTTGCCCCTGGGAGCGTTGCGTAGCTAAAGTTTGCATCGGCAAGGTTACTGCCTGACAGATTTGCACCTGCTAGAGCTGCACCTTTTACGTTGGCACCGCTAAAATTGACGCCCGTGAGATTCGCATTAGAGAGTTTAGTTAAATAAAGACTTGCGCCACTGAGGTTGGCATTGCTGAGATTTGCGCCACTTAAGTCGGCATTGCCAAGGTTTGCGCCGCTTAAGTCGGTATTGCTGAGATCCATGCCTTTGAGGTCGGCATTGCTGAGGTCGCATCCTTTGCAGATTCGAGTCGTCCGAAGCTGATCAATTGGCGCAAGGGTTTGGGCATATATTGGATTAGCCCAGCCGATCATTGCCAAAACACCTATTGCTGCAAGTCCTGCTGATTTCATTTGTCCTTCACTCCCCAACCTTAATCATGAGCTTTACTCTAAGAAGCTACCGATTGCACACCACGCTTTCGATTTAAACGATTCTATTGAGCCAGATTCGTTCTTGCCTCTGGTTTAATAATGAACTTTTTATTTAGAAGAACTGTTGGAACAGAATAGATTTGAGAAACCGAATAGATTCAAGCCTTTTGGCAACTTTAACCTCCGCTTAGCAAGTCTTTACTCCTGAGGTAGATAATAGCAGACCTGTCAGGTCAAACACGCTTGGCATCAGCATTACATCGCCTGGGTTATGACTGACCTCGAGATAAGGCTTATCGCAGCAAAATTGAAGCGGGGGAAGGCTCAATCACGGTCAAATCGTTTTCTGGATATGCTGTAGAAGCGCTTTCAAGCCTTTTGTGATGTGTAACGCTGCATGAGAACGTTTTTAAGTGTCTGGATTGGACAATTTGTGTCAATGCTCGGCTCTAAGCTCAGCGAGTTTGCGCTGGCGATCTGGGCATATCAACAAATTGGCTCTATCACCCAAGTCGCACTTTTGGTCGTCCTGATGTACCTTCCTACCATTCTTGCCGCGCCACTAGCAGGGTCTCTCGTCGATCGCTGGAATCGTCGTTGGGCTATGATTTTGAGTGATTCGGTGGCGGCAGTCTGCTCTTTTGTAGCACTTATGCTGTCATTGTCTGGGCATCTGCAACTTTGGCATATCTACGTGGGGGTTCCCATTCTTGCCGTTTTTAGTGCCTTTCAAGCACCTGCCTATTCGGCGGCGATCGCCCAGCTTGTGCCCAAGCAACATCAAGGACGAGCCAACGGCCTGGCGGATCTGCCTCAGGGTGTAGCAGCAATTTTGAGTCCACTGTTGGCAACGTGGCTCATTGGCGTCATTAAGCTCAACGGCATTTTGCTCATTGACTGCCTTACGTTTATTCCTACTTTAGCTATTCTTTTGAGCGTTCGGTTCCCTCAGCTTACGCAGCGAACTAAAACCAACGAAGGGCAGACCAACAAGTTTAGAAAACTCTTACAAGAATCTATTGCTTCCTGGCATTATATTAAGACAAGAGCCAGCTTATTTAAGTTATGGATATTCATTATTTTGACTTATTTTACGATTGGGATGTTTGACATCTCTTTCTGGCTATTGGTGATTAAGTTTGGTTCTGTCACTAAATTTGGAATTGTCGTCTCTTCTGCAGGATGCGGAATGCTAGCAGGAAGCGCCGCCATGAGTGCATGGGGAGGCCCTAAGCGTCGTATATTGGGAATTTTGAATCTGACCATTCTACAAGGATTTGTTATTATTCTTTTGGGCTTAGGAATTAAGTTGTCCCTCATTATTGCCAGTATTGGGGTGTTTATTTATCAGTTTGCCGATCCTATAATCATGGGATCGAACCGCGCGATTTGGCAGAGCAGAGTGCCCTTAGAACTACAGGGTAGAGTATTCTCCCTACAGCTCATGTTTCAACGCGGTGCATTGATACCTGCTTTTATAGTTGCAGGCGTACTGGTCGATCACTTCTTTGAACCTTTTCTAGCACAGAGTTTAATTATTCAAAACACTCTAGGCCCACTGATCGGTAGCGAACCAGGCACAGGAATTTGCTTATTTTTGATAGCATTAGGCGTTTCTAAAGTTTTTCTTTCTGGAATGCTTTATCGAGATTCTTTGCTATTTCATATTGAGTCTTCTTCTTCAATTCTACTAAGTGACTAACCGATGAGTGCCGAACAGAATTGATGCAAAGACTTAAATTTACGAAGCATTTTAGCTGCATAAACCTTCATACATCAATTCATGAAAATTGCTATTATTTCTTCTGGATTTCTCCCCGTTGTCGACGGTGTAACGGTCAGTGGTTTTCAGAGATTGCGAAGACTAAGTGAGTGGGGGCATCAAGTCTTATTCTTTTGTCCAGACTATAAGATTTTAGAAAATATTTATCCAGACTGGGAAAAATATACTGGAGATATTTTCCCAGGAGTCCGCGTTGTGAGTCTTTTGAGTAATGGATTGATGGGTTTAGGCTTTGACCGGAACGTATCTTTCTTTTCTTATCCATATCTTTTAAAAGAGCTAGAGGAATTTCAGCCTGACATTATTCATGTTGATGAGCCAGAGCGTTTATTTTTAGGATTTTTAAGGGTTCCAGGGATGCGCTATTCAAAGCATAAAGATATTCCTTGTGTGAGTTTTTACAGGACGAATTTCATTGAATATGTTGACGACTTTTTCCCTTTGCCAGCAGCCATAAATTCGTTTATAAAGCTAATATTCTTAAAGATTTTTTTGTATATTTATGGAAGCTATGACGTTACCTTAGTGTCTAGCTCTGTCACGCACAAGAAAATCATTGAAATGGGTTTTAGTAATACCGAGCATGGAAATTTTTTAGGATTTGAGACGAATGCTTTTTCGCCTGAACTCAAGGCGGCTAATTTTTTCGAGCGCGAGTATCAGCAGTCAGCATTAGATCAAAAAGTAAAGCTTGTTTTTTTGGGTCGTTTAACACCAGATAAAGGATGGAACTTTACGATTGATGCTTTCTCTAAGTTAGGAGAGATGATTGATCTGAGCGCAATCGCCATTGTCATAGCAGGTGATGGACCAATGCGGGATGACATTCTTCATAGACTAGAGGCGCTAGATATAGATGTCTCTTTTTTGGGCAGAGTTTCTCCGGACAAAGTCCCTAGTCTTTTAGCAAATTGTGATATCCATGTCACCACTTCTGAAAAAGAAACCCGTGGGCTGACGGTACTTGAGGCGTTTGCTGCGGGGATTCCAGTCATTGCGCCCAATAAAGGGGGCGTCATTGAAAATATCGAAGATGGAATAAATGGTTTTTTATACCATCCGGGCGACCAAGCTGATTTTCTACAAAAGCTTACCCATCTCATTCAAGATAGTGCCCTGCGAGAAAGCATGGGGCAGCAGGGCAGAGAAGGCGTAGCGGACTATAGTTGGGACTATACGGTCAAAAACTTAGTTGAGGTCTGGGAAACGCAAATTGAGCGGCACAAAGCATTCAAAAAGCGCTAAGCAAACGGCTTTGATGAGGCAATCTCAACGGACGCTTGACCGAGGGGGGCGTTTTGACGATCGCCCAACTTCTCTTCATACAGCTCAAACAGTTTTGCAAAGTGTTCATCCATGCTGCCAATTTGATGGGTAGCGGCTTCTGCACAGGCACGTTGCAGCATTGGGCGATCGCGCTTCAGCAACCTTTCAATGGCAGCAGCGCAAGCTTTAGAATCTCCTGGCGGGTAGCTTTCTGCATAGCTAGGGCGGGCTAAATCAAACGCTCCCCCTTGATTGGGCACCACGATGGGCGTTCCAGAGCAAATGGCTTCTGCCACAGCAAGACCATAGGTTTCTGCCGAGGAACCGTGGACTAGGGCATCTGCACTGGCGATCGCCGCAGACAAAAACCCACGGTCATAGGTAAAGCCAGCCAGATGAATCCCTGAGACATTTCGGGCGCGGTACTCCGTCCAGCGTCGCAGTGGGCCATCCCCAAACATCACTAGCCCTACGGACTGTGTTCGGCTTATGTGCTTTATGGCGTCAATAACTGTACCCAAGCGCTTTTCAGGATGGTGCCGGCTAACTGAGATCAGTAAGGGAGCTGTTTCTGGTATCTTGCAGAGTGCCAGAAGCTGCCTCCGCACTTCAGGATCACGACGGCTCGGTGAAAAATGCGCCTTCTCAATGCCAAAGGGAACGGTCTTGACTTGCTGAATGCCAAACTGCGAAAGCCGACGCTCTAGCCAAGCGCCGCTCACCGTCGTGACATCAAAGTGCTGACTGAGGCGGCGCAGATACCGCCAGTACGCAAAGCAGAGGCGATCAACGCGATCTGCGCCCAAAATTGAACCCAGAAACGTCTGTGCCCAAACTGCAACAGGGTCTTCATGGAAAATCAGCGCCTTCAGGGCACGACCTGACCAACGCGCTGCATACCATCCACCCGCCCAAGTGCTAGATCCCTCCACGACATCCGGTTGCTCACGGTCTAAAATTGCGTGGACGGCTTGTTCTCTGCGAAGTAGATAGTAGCGGGGGTCTAGAGGATCTGGGTTGCTCTTGACCCACACAATCCGACCGCCATTACAAACCTGTTCGCGATCTTCAGGCCCAGGGGCAATGACGACGATTTCATGTCCAGCTTGGGTGCCAGCGCTCAACTTTGCTAACGTATAGACCCGCACGCCGCCGCCCCGCTCGGCGTAGAACTCTGAAACATCAACAATTTTCATTGCAAACTGGCTGTAGGCATCTGCACTTTGGCTCAAGCAAAATTAAGCAACGCTGGCGCTTTGAGGTTCAGGAGCCACAACAGGGGCTTCAAAGGCAGCGTTTTTCGACGTTAAGGACATGTGCGCAAGCTGTTCACTAATCCGCTCCTTTGCCAAAACGCGGTATTCAAAAAAGTGTTCGCCTTCGGCACACATAGATACATACAAATCAAACAGCTTCGGCTTGCGGCGAAACACCGTCCAAAGCTGTCGCCAAAATTGAACCCGAGTTTGTGAGCGACGAATACCCTGGTGCCATGCAACCCGCGCAAAGAGCAGCAGCTCTTGCTTAAGGGTAAAGTTACTCCACTGCCGATTAACCGTGGGGTCAGCAATATTGAGAATGTGATCGAGGCAGCGTTTGAGGTATTTGGGAGGTTCGTACAGCGTCCAGATGGTTTCAATGTACTCTTGGGCAATCTCGGCTTTGGGGCGCGTGGGGATAAAATTCATCAGGGAGTTTTGGTCGCCTGAGTGCTGATCGTCGAAGTGCGTGTACTCGAGACGCTCCTCTCGTTCGAGACGATCCCAGAGTGCAGTATTGGGCGGAGCCTGAAGGATGCCCAGCATGGGCTGATGGATATTGGTGGCTTCTACAAATGTTGCAATGCGATCGCCTGCCCCCGTTCGTTCGCCATCAAACCCAATGATGAACCCTGCAAAAATCATCAGTCCGGCATCATTGATTTTTTGACAGGCTTCAATCATGGGGCTGCGGGTATTTTGCAGCTTCTTCGTGGTCTTAAGGCTATCTTCGTCAGGGGTTTCAATGCCCAAAAATACGGCAAAGAAGCCTGCGCGACGCATTAA
The DNA here is from genome assembly GCA_020058975.1 of Thermosynechococcus sp. WC_1. GTDB lineage: Bacteria > Cyanobacteriota > Cyanobacteriia > Thermosynechococcales > Thermosynechococcaceae > JAAURS01. The sequence goes on from JAGVDA010000214.1 coordinate 9,461, forward strand.
ATCAAGTAGCTCTTCGTCATCGGCAAGATTAATAGAGGCTTCCGTTACCAAAACAAAGGGGAATTTGCGTTCCTCCATCCAAGGAATCAATTCCCGCAGAAACAGCTTAACGTTGCGCTGATTGCCAATAAAGTTGTCGTCTACGATAAACAGAGAGCCGCGCCAGCCTAGGTCGTATATTCTTTGAAGTTCTGCGATCGCCTGGGCAGGGTCTTTGGTGCGAGGTTTGCGCCCGTAGAGCGTAATAATGTCACAAAACTCGCAGTTAAAGGGGCAGCCCCGTGAAAACTGAATGGACATGCTGAGGTATGCCTTTTGCTTCAGCAAATCGAAGCGGGGCATGGGCGTTAAGGTAACATCGGGCTTTTCGGCAGAGCGGAAAATGCCTTGAGGTTCGTCTTGGGCGATCGCACTCAAGAACATGGGGATGGTCATTTCTCCCTCGTCTAAGACCAAATAATGTGCCCCTGCATCTAGGGCATCTTGAGGCACTGAGGTGGGGTATGGCCCACCCACTGCCACCTTTTTGCCCGCATTGCCCCCTTTACGAATGGTGGCGAGAAAGTCAGCACGCTGTGCGAGCATTGCCGAAACAATCGCTACATCGCACCATTCCCAATCTGCCTCAGTTTCTGACTCTACATTGCGATCAACAAACCGAATCTCCCAGTCCTCTGGCAGCATGGCTGCTACGGTAATAATCCCGAGGGGCGGCAGCAGAGACTTCAGCCCTGCCATCTGAAGATAGCGGTCATAGGACCAAAAAGACTGCGGAAATTGAGGATACAGTAATAGTGCTTTCATTGAAGACCTTCCTGCCATTGCAGGTAAAAACTACTTTGGCAATGGGCAAATCAAATCCTAATGCAATTTGTACGCATATTTCCCTAGACTATAGCGCAAGCCCTAATCGCGCTTAAATGTTTTTTGCTCAATACAATATTGACAGTGTTTATGCCTGCTTCGTTTGCAACGTTGAGCTTACTCAAAACCGAGAAGCCTCATCCTACTTTTCGGCTAGAGAACGGCGATCGCTTTTCGATTGGGCGGGCATCGGACAATACCTTGGTGTTGGCGGATGAGGATGTGCTGCATCATCATGCCGAAGTTGTAAGACGGGGCGATCGCTATGAACTACTTGCCGTGACCGCTCAGGCTGTTGTGCGACTGAATGGTCAGCCCATTGCATTTAAGGTGCCCTATGGTCTAGCCGACGGGGATATTTTTGAAATTGGCACCCACAAGCTTCAGTTTTCGGCGGTGATTCAAATTGAGTTGCCCGATGACTGGTCATTGTCACCACAGGCATTAGGTGCCGCCCCAAAAAATTTAGAGACGATTGCGCTGCGAGGTCGCAACGGTCTGACGTTAGGAAGAGATCCGCGCAATGATGTCGTGATTGACCATCCGGTCGTGGGACGGTTTCAGGCCAAGATTGAGCTGCACAACGGGAGCTGGATTATTGCCGATCTCAATTCTTCTGACGGCACGTTTATTAGTGACCAGCAAATTCTGCACCCTCATACGCTCCGACCTGGGGATGAAATTCGGATTGGGCCGTGTCAATTCACCTTCAACTTTGACGAAACCCTCACGCAGCAAAATGAGTTCGGCAATCTTCGTCTTGATGCGGTTCATCTTACCCGAACCGCTTCGCGGCACCAAGTGCTTTTAGACGATGTTTCGCTGTCTATTCTGCCCCGTGAATTCATTGCCATTGTGGGGGTGAGCGGCGCGGGTAAAACCACACTCTTAGATGCGCTTAGTGGGTTTCGACCTGCCCAACGCGGCAAAGTCTTTGTGAATGGTCATGACCTTTACCAAAATTTCAAGGCATACCGAACAGAACTTGGCTATGTGCCCCAAGATGACATTATTCATCGAGATTTGACGGTTTACCAAGCCTTAGATTTTGCTGCCCGTCTGCGGTTGCCCAAGGACATTTCTAAAAAAGAGCGCCACCAGCAAATTCAATCTGTCCTAGCCGATTTGGAGCTAACCCATCGCCAGCACGCCCTCGTTAAAAATTTAAGCGGAGGCCAGCGCAAGCGGGTTTCGATTGGGGTTGAGTTACTGACCAAGCCCAGTCTGTTCTTTTTAGATGAGGCGACTTCTGGCTTAGACCCGGGCACAGAAAGCCAAATGATGCGGCTGCTGCGACGGCTGGCAGACCAAGGGCGCACGGTGATTTTAATTACCCACGCCACTAAAAATGTGATGCAGTGTGATCTGGTTGTGTTTTTGGCGAAGGGGGGCAAGGTTGCTTACTATGGTTCCCCTCAAGATGCGCTCACCTATTTTGGGGTTCAAGATTTTGACGACATTTATCTGAAGCTTGAAGAGGAAGCGCGATCGCCCCAAGCATGGCAGCAGCAGTATCTTGAATCAGATGCGCATCGGCAGTATGTAGGAAGTCGCCAACAGCACCTCAACGCCCAACTGGCACAGGCAGCGCCAAAATCGTCAAAACGCCGTCATAAACCGTGGGAAAACCAAAGCAGCTCTTTTTGGCGGCAGTTTTTGATACTCTCCCATCGCAACCTAACCATTTTGTTGCAAGATCGCGCGAGTTTGCTGCTACTGCTCGTCATTGCGCCACTGCTCGGTCTGCTGGACTTTGTGCTGTGGAAGCGCGATCTGTTTGATGTCGCAACGGGGGACTCAGGACAGGCATTAACGCTGCTGTTTACCAGTGGCCTAGTGGTGGTGATGGTGGGCAGCCTTGCCACCATGCGAGAGATTGTCAAAGAATCTGAAATCTACTGCCGTGAAAGAATGGTGGGTCTGCAAATTTTGCCGTACCTGTTGTCTAAGGTCTGGTTTTGCATTGTGCTGGCACTCTACCAATCCGCCGTCTTTTTCTTGATTAAAGCCCTTGTGGTTGATCTGCCTGGTTCTCCATCGGCTTTAGCGGCGTTTTATTTCACCATGTTTCTGACAACCCTCGGCGGCATGATTATGGGGCTGTTGGTGTCGGCGCTCTCGAGTAACCAAAACGTTGCGCCGCTGCTCACCATCTTGTTTCTGGTGCCGCAGTTTACGCTGGCAGGTGCCTTTATGCCCCTCCAAAGTTTGGGGCCAGCGGGTCAGTGGATGAGTCAATTCACCCTGACGCGCTGGAGCTATGAGGTAATGATTACGGTATCGGGGTTTGGGCGCGATGTGGCAAATGACCCCTGTTGGCAGCAGCCGGATGCGGTGCGTCAAAGTTGGACAGAGGCCGAGAAGGCTAAGTGTCAGTGTTTAGGTCCTCAGCTTTTTGATCGCTGCTATTTCCCAGGGTTGCGCAAGGAGTATAGCCCCGCCGTGGCACAGCCAGAACCGTTAAAGCCTAAAGCCTTAGCCAATCCGCCTCAATTACCGGATGATTTTCTCAACCCTAAGACAGCCGCGACGTTACGCGATGACTTTACGGCCTATGAAACTCAGGTCAAGTCTTACCGTACCGCAATGGACCGGTGGCAGGATACGTTTGGGCAGTGGAAAGAAAAGCGAGGGAAGGCGATCGCCTCTGCTGAAGCGCTGCTAGAGCGAGTGCGCGCCAGTCAGGGTGATAGCTATGCGGTCAATATTTACACCCATTGGCTCAAGATAGGGCTTTTGCAGCTTGCCATGCTGGGGCTATTGGTGGTGGTTCAAAAACGCAAAGATAGCCTTTAAGCGAGAGCTAGTGATATTTTTCCGCTAATCGAGCAAGAAGTTAGAGAGCAGATTTGCAAAAGGGTCGCGGATGGCACGGCGATCGCCCCGTAACACTTCTTCTGTCCGCTGCTTCAAAGGTGAAACCGAAGCTGCCTTTTGACCAAACAATTGTTGAAATGCTTTTTGTAGTTGACGCATGGAAGACACAAACGAAAGAGGTGTCTCCATCTTGGCTAAAGACCAAGCGCTCCCCCACCGAGGAAGCACTGAAGTGCTAATGCCGATCTCTGTGTCGGTTTCCGTTATTTTACGGATGCTTCCAAAAGAAAAACCCTTGGGCGTCTGTCCGTGTTTCGACTCCAAGGGCGTTTCTATTTAACTAAGACTTTCCTCACACCACTAAATATTAGCAGACTTATCTAAAAATGCAACCCCGTTGCTGTGACGGTTCTACAACTGTCTAGCCTCTACAGCCGTAATTCAGCCAGTCCGAGGTACTTAATCCCCTCCGGTGTCACGTTAAAGCGACAGGGAAAAACCTCTAGTCCGGCTTCCACCGCATCTCGTAATAGTTTGCCGTAGAGTGGGTCGGCAGTGTCTCCAGGCGAGAAGGCCGTACAGTCCCCTCGGTTAATGAAGTACAGCATACAGACCCTTGCCGCTGGCAGCATCGCCTTGAGTTCTCGGATGTGCTTTTGTCCGCGCGTGGTCACGGTATCGGGGAACAGGGCGCATTCTTGGCTCAGCCAAGTGGTGCTTTTAACCTCAACATAGGTGGGCAGAATGGAATCTCCCGTGAGCAAAAAGTCTACGCGGCTTTTTTCTTGTCCGTAGGCCACTTCTGCGCGCAGGGTGTCATAGGTTTGCAGGGGCGGCAATAAGCGCTGCTCTAGCAAAAGCTTTGTGACCTGATTGGGCATTGAGGTATTCACCCCCACCCAAGTAGGGGCGTTGTCGTATACCTCAATAAGTTCCCAGGTGTAGGCCAGCTTGCGTTTGGGGTTGGTGCTGCGAGACACCTGCACGGGGCTGCCCACGGTCGAAACACTGGTCATCGGTCCTGTATTGGGGCAGTGAGCGGTAATGAGTTCACCGCTGTCTAGCTCAATGTCGGCAAAGAAGCGTTTGTAGCGCTTGATGAGGGTGCCCCGCAGTAAGGGCGGGTAGCGGTAGAGAAGATCGGTCATGGGTGCAGTGTATCAGCCTGCCTTCTTCGCCAATCGCCAGTTAATGAACAGTTTTTCGAGTTCAACCCACACAAATACCAGGGCACTAGCACCAACGCACACGCCTAGCTCTTCCATTGTTATATAGTGGGTGCCAAAGAAGTTTCGCAATGGCTCCACATAAATAAGCAGTAGCTGAAGCAGGGAGGTTACAACCACTGAGCCAAGTAGGTAAGGGTTAGAGAAGGGGTTGAGCTGAATGGTGAGCTTGGAGCTAGAGCGAATGGCGATCGCATGACCCATCTGTGCCAAACACAGGGTTGTAAAGACCATCGTTTTCCAACGGTCAGGACTTAGACCATCGGCGGTATTGCTTTTCGTGAAATCATAGGCCCAGACCATTAAGGCAATGGTGATAATCGCCAGCACAATCCCAATCCGAATCATGTACAGCCCTAACCCTCGCGCAAAAATGCTTTCGTTAGGGTCTTTGGGGGGCTGCTGCATGACGACAGCACGTCCAGGTTCAACGGCTAAGGCCAGTGCTGGCAGACCATCGGTCACAAGGTTCATCCACAAAATTTGGAGGGGCGAGAGCGGTACGCCGCCTAACCCTAAAATGGGCGCGGCGGCAATGGTAATGACCTCACCGATGTTGCTGCCCAAAATATAGCGGATAAAGCGACGGATGTTGGTGTACACCACGCGGCCTTCTTCGACTGCCGCCACAATGGTCGAAAAATTGTCATCTAGCAGCACCATATCGGACGCTTCTTTGCTGACGTCGGTGCCCGTAATACCCATTGCGACCCCAATGTCTGCCTGCTTGAGGGCTGGCGCATCATTGACGCCATCCCCCGTCATCGCGACCACTTGGCCTTTGCGCTGGAGCGCCTGCACAATTCGTAGCTTATGCTCTGGCGAGACGCGGGCATACACGCCGACGCGCGGCACAGCGTCTTCTAGCTCAGCTTGGCTCATGCGCTGGAGCTGCTGACCGGTGAGACATTCAGCGCCAGCGTCAGCAATGCCGAGGTCTTGGGCGATTGCCTGGGCGGTCAACTGATGGTCGCCCGTAATCATCACCGGACGGATTCCGGCTTCACGGCATTTGGCAACCGCCACCCGCACTTCGGGGCGGGGCGCGTCTAACATGCCGACTAAGCCCAGCCAGGTGAGGGATTGCTCGGCTTCGTCGCCTAGGTCGTCGGTGGGTAGTTCGGCAAGGTCTTTTTGGGCAAACCCTAGTACCCGAAGTCCTTGACTGGCAAGCTGGTTATTTTCGGCTAAGATTTTCTGGCGCAGTTCTGAGGTGAGGGGCTGTGGCTGGGTGTCTGTCTGGATATGGGTACAGCGCTCTAACGTCAGTTCTGGGGAGCCTTTGCCATACATCTTAATCGCAGTCTCTGTGCCATCCTCTGCCCCCTGCACAATCACGCTCATGCGCTTGCGTTCTGAGGAAAACGGAATTTCTGCCACGCGGGGGAACCGATAGTCTTGGTCGTCTTTGCGGAGTTCTGCTTTGGCCGCAACCGTCAGTAATGCCCCTTCGGTGGGGTCGCCTAAAATTACCCACTCGCCGTTTTCTTTTTGCAGCACGGCATCGTTGCAGAATACGCAGGCTTTGAGGAGCGATCGCAGTTCTTCTGACGGCTGCACAGGCTCCGAAGCATTCCCTTCAAAAAAGTGACCTTCTGGGCTGTAGCCATCGCCATCTACCCGCAAAGTATGGGTTGCGGTGCGCACGGCCTGCACCACCATTTTATTTTGGGTCAGGGTTCCGGTTTTGTCTGAGCAGATGGTGGTAACTGACCCTAGGGTTTCTACCGCAGGCAGTTTGCGGATGAGGGCGTTACGCTTGACCATCCGCTGAGTCCCTAAAGCCAACGTCACCGTAATGACGGCAGGTAGACCTTCTGGTACCACTGCAACCGCCATACTGAGCGAAACTTTAACCAGTTCTCCAAACAGCTTGATATCGTAAATGCTGCCCCCAATAATGATCACCGCGACCAAAATCAGAGAGCCTGTCACCAGCACGTTCCCTAACTGGGTCATGCGCTTTTGCAGTGGGGTAGGCTCTGACTCAACGGACTGGAGCGCGGAGGCAATTTTGCCTAATTCGGTCTGCATTCCGGTACCCGTCACCAGCACAGTGGCGCGTCCCTGCACGACTTCAGTCCCGGAGAAAACGAGGTTGATGCGATCTCCCAACGGCGCATCCTCCGCCAGCAAAACATCTGCCTGTTTTTCGGCAGCGTGGGCTTCCCCAGTCAAGGCCGCTTCGCGCACCTGAAGGTTGGCCTCTTCTAAAATGCGCCCATCTGCTGGCACTTTAACCCCAGCCTCTAGCTGAATCACATCCCCTGGCACCAGATCCTTAGAATCGACTTCGCTGAGCGCCCCGTTCCGCAGCAGGCGAACCTTAGAGGTTGCCATTGTTTTGAGCGCTGCTAACGCCTTTTCTGCACCACTTTCTTGGATGTAGCCTAAAACGCCATTGAGAAACACCACAGCAAAAATCGCCACAGCATCCTTCGGGAATACAAACTTTCCTTGGGTCGTGCCTTCGTAGATATCGATCGCGGCAGAAATGATGGCGACCGCAATGAGCATCACCAACATGATGTTTTTGAACTGGTCTACCAAGATGGTGAAGGCTGATCGCCCACCTGTTTCGACCAGCTCATTGGTGCCATATTTCTCAACCCGCGCTTCAATTTGGTTGGCGGCGAGTCCGTTAGTGCGATCGCTCTCTAACAAAAGCAGGGCTTTCTCTGCATCAAAGGTATGCCAAGCGGCTGCCTCAGAAGGTCGCTGGGGAAGGGTGCTGGGTGACATAAACAAAACTGCTAAGGGAACATTTACTGGATAATAGTATTTACTACTATCATAAAAACTATTATTTAGTATCTGTCAATCGTCCTAGAGATGGAAAGAGAATTTATCAATCTAGATAATTCAATGTTCGATCAAAGGCTGGATTTCCTTAGTGCAGTTGCCTTCTACCCCTATGCAGTCTCTGTTTAAGCCGTCTTATCCGATTGGTCATGCTGCTGAGCGCGATCTCATTTGTCAGACCTTCGCGGCGGATGGTGATTTAATGCTGACGGGCGTAACGGGCAGCGGACGGCGTACCCTCATTCGTCATGCGGCGCAGCACATTGGGGCAAGGGTACTAGAGCTAGACTGCCTGCGAGCAACTACGTCAGATCGTTTTCTAACGCTGTTGACAGAAGGCTTTCTAGAGCTATTCTCTACACCCCGAGAGCGGCAATGGATAGAGCAGTGGAGCCAACGCAGCGGCAATATTTCGTTTCAGCCATCAGCAGCCCATCGGGTTTCTCTCGGCTGGACTGCAACGGGTCAAGATACTTGGGCAGTGTTTCAGGAACTACTGACTTTGCCGCAGATCTTGGCAGAACAGCTTGATTGCCGCATTGTGTTTATGTTCGAGAATTTTCCCCACATTCGGGCGTGGGATCGATCAAACCAATGGGAAGCCTACTTACGCGAAGAAATTCAGCGACAGAGCCGTGTGAGCTATGCAGTGGTTGCCACGATTCCAGAGCCGTGGGCGCAAAATAGCAGCCTTACGGTCATCACGCTACCGCCGCTCTCTCGGCAAACTTTAGAAGACTGGGTAATTGGCGTAATGGCGGCTCAAGGCTTAAAGTTTGGTGCAGATGCGTTGGCGCTGTACTTAAGCTACGTCCAAGGTCACATGGGCGATGCCAGCACCCTCGCTCGGCGGATTTGGGTGGATAATCGCGCCGTTGCCTATGCTCAGCCTTCGGGTGCTTCAGCTACACGGCGATCGCCTGTCATTGAGCTAGATCAGGTGCATCGCAGCACCCAGGCGCTGATTGACGATTTATCGACAATGTTTGAATCACTGCTGTTGCTACTGCCGCCCATCCAGGCACGGGTGTTAGAAAGTTTGGCGATCGACCCTACCGATAGCCCCCATGCCCGTGAGTATGTCCAAAAGCATCAGCTCTCGAAGGGGGGTGGGCTTCAGGGTGCGTTGGCAAGTCTGGAGCAAAAAGGGTTAATTTATGGGCCGAAGGAAGGGTATGCGATCGCACTTCCGCTTTTCCGGCTCTGGCTCAAAAATCGACTGGGCTAGAGACTATGCTGCTTTTTGGGGTACATACAGGTGTTCTTGAACACCGATGAAAACCTGGCTGATGTCGTTAACGCTACCTAGTTCTGTAATGGCATCGGCGATGGCGTGATATTTCAGTTCCAAGAGCTGGGGTAATTTGGAACGATCCAGTTCTCCTACGCCATCTTTGATGTATTGATTGAGCACAAAGTCTAGAAATTCCTGCTGCTTGCCTGTGTATTGAGAGAAAATCAAGTGTTTATGAAGGGTGACTCTTTCTTGGCGGCTAATGGGTGTGGCAGGATAGGCAATATAAGCTAGCACGCCGTAGAGATCGCTTTTTTGGGCATCGATCAGGCGACTCATCTCAGCAAGCTGTTCGTCGCCATAGCCTTTCTCTGCGAGTCCTGACAATAGGGCTTTACGGGTATCAGGACGGCTCCAGAGCGATCGCAGTTCATCCTCATTTTTGAATAGTTCTGGAATTTCGCCAAAGAGTCGCGTTACAAATTCGGCAGCGGTCATGGGTTTGCCGTCTGGACTCCAGAAGCTCGTGGCGATTTGATATTGAATGATCCGGTCTTTGCCGTCTGTAAGTTTGATTTTGATGGTTTGAGGGCGGTGAACGGTTGTGGTTTCGCCGTTGGTCGCTGGGTTAGAAGCGTTGTAGATGCCCTTACCCTCTTGCGGCCTTGGCAGAATAACTGGAGTTGGTTCGGCAGGTTCGCCGTCCCATTCTGGATCTTGGAAATGTTCGTAGGCTTTCACAAAGTCGTAGATGGTGAAGTAGTCTTTGCCGTCAAAGAGGCGAGTGCCGCGTCCAATGATTTGTTTGAACTCAATCATGGTGTTGATGGGGCGCATCAGCACAATATTACGGACGTTGCGGGCATCTACTCCGGTGGAGAGCTTTTGGGAGGTTGTGAGGATGGTGGGAATGGTTTTTTCGTTGTCTTGAAAGGTACTGAGGTGCTGTTCGCCCAATTTGCCATCGTCGGCGGTGACGCGGACGCAGTAGTTGGGTTCTGTGCTGATTTTGGTTTGGTTGATTAGGTTACGAACGGCAAGGGCGTGGGCTTGGTTGGCACAAAATACCAGGGTCTTTTCGGTCTGGTTGATGGCTTCCATGAAGATCTGCACTCGGTAGCGTTCGCGTTCTTCAATTTCTATGATGCGGTTGAAGTCGGCTTGGGTGTAGATACGCGCTTCGTCTACGGCTCCTTCGATGAGTTCGTCTTCTGCGCTGTAAATGTACTCGTCTAGGGTGGTTTCGATTTGCCGAACTTTGAAGGGGGTGAGGTAGCCGTCGTTGATGCCGTCTTTGAGGGCATAGGTGTAGACTGGGTCGCCGAAGTAGGCGTAGGTGTCGGCGTTGTTTGCGCGTTTTGGGGTGGCGGTGAGGCCGAGCTGTACGGCGGGGGCGAAGTGTTCTAGGATGCTGCGCCAGGTGCTTTCGTCGCTGGCTCCGCCGCGATGGCATTCGTCGATGATGATGAAGTCGAAGAAGTTGGGGGGATAGTCGCTGAAGTTGTGGCTTCGGCTCCGCTCAGCCACCGAGATTTCGAGTGGGGTTGTGGCTATTGCCGTTGGCAACGCTTCGCGAGCGGCTTCGCTCTGCCAGCGATCATCTTCATCTTGAGCGGGTTGGGTTGTGGCTTCGGCTTCGCTCAGCCAGCGATCACTTTGTAATGTTTTTTGTGTTGGTGGTTGAGTAAGCTCTCCTGCACTTTGCTCAGAATGTATTGCTGGTTGAGCGGAGCCGAAACCAGCTCCCCGAACAGTCATAAAGGTCTGAAATATGGTGAAGAAGACGCTGCCGTTTTTGGGAACTCGGCCTTTTTTGCGGATTTCTTCGGGTTCGATGCGGACGAGGGCATCGTCTGGGAAGGCGGAAAAGGCGTTGTAGGCTTGGTTGGCAAGGATGTTGCGATCAGCTAAAAACAAGATGCGGGGGCGACGGATCGGTTTTTGGCTCAGATTCCAGCGGCTTTGGAAGAGTTTCCAGGTGAGTTGGAAGGCGACGAAGGTTTTGCCTGTGCCTGTTGCCATGGTGAGCAAAATGCGGGGTTTGCCTTGAATGATGGCTTCTAGGACGTGTTTGATGGCGTTGTGTTGGTAGTAGCGGGCTTCCCAGGTGCCGCTGCGGTCTTCAAAGGGGATGGTGGCGAATCGGTTACGCCATTCATTCTTTTTGCTAAAGGTGGCGTCCCACAGTTCGTCGGGGGTGGGGTATTGGTTGATGTGGGCTTCGGCTCCGGTGAGCATGTCGATTTGGTAGATGCCGATGCCGTTGGTGGAGTAGGCGAAGCGGGTTTCTAATTTTTCGGCGTATTTTTTGGCTTGGCCTACGCCTTGGGTGTCGGGGAGTTCTCGTTTTTTGGCTTCGATGAGGGCGAGTTTTCGCCTTTGTAGACGAGGACGTAGTCTGCAATATCTGATTGGGCGCGTTTGCTACTGCCGATAAGGCGACCTGGGGCGATGACTTCGCGGCGGATGCGGCTGTCTGCGATGATGCCCCAGCCTGCGGCTTTGAGGGCTAGGTCGATGAGTTCGGCGCGGGTTTCGGCTTCGTTCATTTTTGTGGGGCGGCGGGAATGACTTGAATCAGACCAGTGTAGAAGGCAGCATCATAAGTCAAAATGGGCAAATTTTCGAGTTCGGCTTGTGCCATCAGCATTCGGTCAAATGGATCTCGATGATCGATCGGTAAGCTTCCGGCTCTGAGGGCATGGGCTGAGGTAATTCCGAGTTCTACAAATCTTGACTGCTGCAATATCTGTGAGTATTCTGCAGCGATCTGTTTGGCTTCGGGAAGTTTGCCGATACGATATTTGGTGGCAATTTCCCAAGCGGAGACACTGCTGACAAAAATCTGGTAGTCCTCCAGATGTAAGGATAGGATTATAAGGAAATCTTTAGCCACTGATGCCCCATGCTAAGTTGCCCAAGCTGCGGATCGAAAAACGTGGTCAAAAACGGTTTCATCCATAACGGGATTCAAAACCGCAAAGCAACGCTTACGGTCACCAGTTTGTCGAGGTACCCAAGCAAAAACTTATCTCTCAAGCAACCAAAGACCCGATCGATAA
>JAGVDA010000366.1 GCA_020058975.1 Thermosynechococcus sp. WC_1
CAACGATTACAGCGACGGTATTAAAGACAAAATTTTGGCGGTTATTGAGCCATACATGGTTTCGTACACTCAGGAACAAGCAGGCTTCGTTGTGCAGCTTCATGAACATTTCTGCGAAGTCCCAATGGCCCCCATCTGCAAAACCATAGCTGATCGCCTAATGACCGATGGCGTGGTTCAGGGGAAAACAGGCACCATCAGCGCAGAGAACCCAGCGGCGTTACTCCAGAAAGTCCATCAGGTCTGTAGTGGAACCATTATTCTGGATGAAGTTGAGGGAGAGCCGCGTCAATCAGTAATGTTGAGCGATGCTAAGGCGCGGTATATTGCGGAGACTTGGCCTACAGAGAAGCTCGTGATCTTTTATGTGTTTAAGCACGAGTTGCAAGTAATTCTATCGGTATTGGGCGATCGCCTTACAACTGACCTTGCGGAGTTTCAATCTACCGACAAAAGCATTGCTTTACAGGTCGTTTCGGGACGCGAAGGACTCAATCTTTCTGATGGAGAATTAATTATTTTTTACAATATACAACACTCAGCAAACTCGTATTTTCAGGCACGCGATCGCCTTACTACTAATACGCGCCGAGAATCTCATATCTATTGGTTGTTTTCATCTGGAGGTATTGAGGAAAAAATATATAAAGTTGTCCAAGGTAAAAAGACTTACACTACTGCACACTTCAAGAGAGATTATCCGTGCTCGAATCAACGATCCAAGAAAAGCTTACCAAACTATACGAAAGTCAAGGCTATGATGTAACCAATATTATCCGGTGCAACAAATCAGGGACACCAGATTTGCTCCTAATCGACAAGAAAACAGGCGTTGCGTCATGGGTGGAAGCCAAGGCCGCTAACGGCAAAATTTCTCCAAAGCAAAAACTGCGAGCCAAGCAGCTACGAAGCTTTTGTAAGGTCAGATTTGTGACCGAAGGCGATCGCGACTTTCCCGAAGGCGATGACTTGGAGGTTATGGAGTTCTAGTGGTTCCTTTTTGCCCCAGCAGATTTCCCTTTTCGTTTACTTGCCAGCAACTCTCGAACTTTCCTGGCAGCCGCCAGTTGATCGTTGTGCTCTTGCTCTTTAATCTGCTCAGGGGATTTTACTCCCCGCCAGCCGTCATAGGTCAGTTGCCCTGTTTGCAAAACATACTTTATCTCAGAGGCAAATTCATGTTTGACCAGCAAAACAAATTCGGATTTAAAATCATATTCTCCTCCAATCAATATTAACAATTGGCGATAAATATCGGGGTCTATCTCCAGATTTTCTGCTCCATGTCTTTGGAGATCGAATAAGCTCATATACCCTAAAGTGTTGGAGTTGGTTTCATAGAAAACGCACCCCCGCCCATGCTCGATTTTGCAGTCGTTGACAAGATCGACCATCCCTCGCCAGACTTGGGCCGTTGCTTCAATTGCTTGGGTGCTACTCGTTACTGTTTGTGGCATTGTTATTTATGACAAATATTAAGAAATTTTTAGTCTAAAAGTCCTAGGCAATTCTTGGGCGATCAATTTCCCATCAATTTTTAGCTCACCATCAGAGTCTAGGTTTGCGCGGATGGCATCTTTGTCCAAGGACTGCACCACTTTTTTGGTTGCCAGACCCTCAGGAAACTCTTCAATCGGCATCAATTCATCCACCCACAATGGAGCTTTGCCGCCATTTTTGACCAACGCTAGCTGAGAAGATTTTCCAACGATTTTGGGGTTTTCTCTCCGCTCCAGAATGCCTTTGACGTAACCCTCGAAACGCTTCAGGGCATTTTCCTTGATGACTAGCTTTTCTTGGTACGTGGAAATTCTCTCCTTAAGGTATGCAATCTCCCCCTTTTTCGAGGCATGGACTGCGGCGATCGCGTCGGCCTTTCCCGCAATTTTTGCTTCCAGTTCGTCTAATGCTGCCAGAGTTTCTTCTGGCTCATCAGACTCAAGCATCAGCATTAAGTCTTCAATAAGGCGATCACGGTCTTGTTCTAGGTCAATTAGGGATGTCATGAGATTTTCTCCGTAACTTATTTTTTCTCAATGCCAGAGTTTACAAGCTCTTTTGTTTTCTCGCTTCGGCAAATGTATAGCCCGCAATGCCAAAGCACCCGATAGAGAACCCACGAACAAATTCTAATGCTGCTGAGTACGCATTTGTTTCCTTGTCGCTTGAAGAAGGGGCAAAAATTACAATGCTTAGGAGTATTATCCCTAGCCAAAATGAGATTTTTGCATGGCAAAGAAATGGTGTTGTGGATTGCTTATTCATGATTTTTGCAATTTCCGTATTTCATTGATTATCTTGAATTTTTTTCGGGGCAAATCTGAAGATAGTACTGTCCTAATCTCCTCTTGAAGCACTTGTCCTTTCCCGATAGCCTGCTCGAAATTTTCCTCAATGAGTTGGTTGAGCATCCTTGACGCCCACTGATAGCTGAGATATTCGCCAAAGACACCCCAACTTGCGTTTTGCAGTGCTTCTATCGCCTTTTCCCTTGCCGATGATTCGTTCACGCAAATGCCTCCAGCGCCGCGACATAGGGGGAAACCTAGCCTGAGCTTGTGCAAGATCGGGGTGCCTATCCCAACAGGCTCCCTTCCTGGAGGCTCGTTGACAAAACTGCATTTGCAGCACCCCAAAGCTTCGACCTCGCAGAGACACCCGCACCATTGCTGCGTGAGCCAACAAAACGAGGTCAACAAGTTCGTCCATCTCGAAAGACTTTGAAGCAGAGAATCCGGCATTGTAGGGGTCTTGGTATCCCAAAAGCGGGGGCTTCTTTGCGTAGAGTCTGGCAATCTTTTCAGCGGTAAAACATTCGTCGTCAAGATAAAATGCTCGTCGGAGTAAGTCAACACTGAGATCACTTTCTCTAAATGTCAACTTCAGATAGCCCTTGAAGACTCCAGAGATTTGAACTGAAACATTTAATTCAATACAGCAAAAAATTAGAAAGGTTAACTCAGCGCTATCAAAAGTTGCTAATTCACTGGAGATTGTTACTGAGATTTCGGATTTATTTCCCCAGTCAACTTTTTTATTCGTAACTGAATTATCAATATGGTAGATCCCTAGGTAAACTTGCCCTAATATATCTGCGACCTTTATTCCAAGCGCTGAAGGCGACTTAAAACAGTTTTGTTTTGCCATCCAGTCAGCGCCAGAGTGCTTGATGAGTTTCATAAGTTCAAATACTCTCACTGAATTTTTCAAAGCAGAAATCTAGCGCTTCTTTATCTCGGGGGGTGGGAATTCCAAAAATTTTCATAATCACTGAGAGAGACAATTAATGCATCTCCTATGAGCCATTTATCCCAATAATTTTCCCTCAAAAAAATACGACATTCTTCAAAAGAGCCTATTGGCCCAACGCGATTCATGCATCGAGCATGCCTATTATTAAACAAACATGGAATAAAGTCGGTCGAATTCATTGCCTTTCTGCCTTATATAGCGCAATTTCAGATCAAAACAATTTCATCTGCTGCGGTTTAAACACCGTCTTTTTGTTGAGCTGCCGCGCCAACTCGCGGCCAACCTCATCAAGGATGTCTTGCAGTGCTTGCAGCTCAGTCTTGTCTAAATATCCAGGGTGCCCAGCCATTTCGGCGTCAACAACTTGGTCAAACGTTCCTAAAGCAAGATCTTTGGCTGAAAACAGGAACTGGCTTTGGAACGATGAGGCGATCGCTACTTTGACCAACTCACCAGGCGTCCTAGGCTCCACGCCTTTTTTCGGCTTATCGTCAATGCCCGCATAGGTGAGCTTCAGGCTGTTGATTTCAATGGTGGCATCCGTCCAATGTTCTGCGGAAAAAACGCGACGAACGGCTCCTTTAAGAACATTGCCAGCAAGTCCAGTTTGGCAAAGATAAGCGTTAACTTCATAGGGCTTGGCCTTACTCCAATCTTCTGCCTCGTTCAGTTGATATTTGATAGAAAATACCTCTTTCCCAAAAGTAATATGCGTGATGCGGAAGTTTTGGGAAACTGTTGCCGTTTCTGAAGGTCGTTCGAGGGTTTGAGTCGTCATAATTTTTATCGGTAAGTAAGTTTGAGTGCCTGTCTTTCCAGGCTGTCAGACTGTTTTTAGCCGCCTACATGATGTCACCCTCTTTTTAGAAATGCGATCGCCGCCATAGACAACGGCGATCGCTGTGGTGTGTCCCGCGTTTTGTCCAGAAGGATGCGCGGCCCCCTTCAGTTGCGGTTAGCTAGGATGCAGCGCGTTCCACTCTGTGGCTGTTTCGGGCGTGAACCAGCCCACAACCAATTCGGCGTCAGGCACATCATTTTTGCTGGCATAGCCCCCCTGCGCCAGCATTGCGTCCCTGGCTGCTTCGGTAAATCCAGCGTCTTTCGCTACCGCGCAAATTCGAGCGACGATTTTTTGCTGGCCTGTTTTGGCAGGCTTGGCGTCTTTGGCTGAAACATCAGAGGGAGGTTTCTCTGTTGCAGCTTCCAGCGCTGGGAGTTCATTGGCGCTGGGTAGTCCCGCTTGTGGAGTAACATCCACAAAATCAGCATCCCATTCTACGCCACCCGTCAGCTCCGCATAGTATTGCTTGGGTTGCGCCGCTAACACAGCGTTGC
>JAGVDA010000177.1 GCA_020058975.1 Thermosynechococcus sp. WC_1
ATTGAAGTTCTGAAAGCCAAGATTGAGAAAGATTTAGCCAAGGCTGAAAAGGATGTCCAGGGGTTACAAGGACGGTTGCAAAACTCTAAGTTTGTAGACCAAGCTCCGCCAGAAGTAGTTCAGGGGGCTAGAGATGCGTTGGCTGAAGCGCAAAAGCAGGTGGAGATTTTACGCGATCGTTTGAATCGGCTGTAGGTTGGCAGCAATTTCTACAAGCTTAGAAGCACAGATTGAAGGCCCCATTCATAATGATAAAGAGATGGGGTCAAATTAGTCTGAAATCATCGAGAAGTTAAAGCAATCGTCAGAATACACTGCACAGTTCAACAAACTGTATGGTGATGGGATTACGAGCGACAATATTAAAAATGCGATCGCCACATTTACCGAAGCCCTGACGCTGACGCCCAACGAGGCAAAGGCCAGTACCAAAGTGCTGTACTATCGTGCCCTTGCCCACGCAGCACGCAAAGACAACACCTCCGCCATTGCTGACCTTACCACTGCGCTGGCAACCGACCCAAAGTGGGCAGAACTTTATATTCAGCGCGGTCTAGCAAAAACGGCACTTCAAGATACTGCTGGCGCATCCCAAGATTATGACGAAGCCATTCGTCTAGACCCAAAAGCTGTAACGGCCTATCTTCAGCGAGGGCTATTGCGCACTCAATCCGCTGACCCTAAAAATGCGATCACCGACTTTAACCGCGTTATTGCCCTCAACCCAAAGTCCGCTGTGGCCTATGTCTTTCGCGGCAATGCCAATATGGCGCTAGGGCAAAATGCAGCGGCAGTCAAAGACTACGATAAGGCGATCGCCCTTGACCCTAAATATTCAGCAGCCTTTAACCATCGTGGTGTTGCCCTTGAAGGGTTAGGTAAAAAGCAAGATGCCTCTAAAAGCTTTGAGCGTGCCACGCAGCTTAATCCTCAGTCGGCAGCAGCCATTAATAACCGAGCCATTGACTACATGGCGAAGGGCGACTTAAAAAAAGCGCTGACCGAATTTACCAAGGCCATTAAAATCAATCCTAAATTTGCACCCGCCTACAATAATCGCGGCATGGTGCAGGTCACAATGGGAGACTTAGATGCCGCTGTTTTAGACTACTCTCAGGCTATTCAGGTTAACTCCAAAGATGCAGGGGTGTATGTCAATCGTGCGATCGCCTACACAGCCCTCGATAAACCCGATGCGGCGATCGCAGACTACACAGCCGCCATTGCCCTAGAACCCAAGAATGCCAGGGCTTATCACGGTCGCGCAATGGCGCGATTAAGCAATAAGGGGGCTGAAAGTGAGACTCAAGCTGACCTTAAAATGGCAGCAGAACTTTATCAGAAGCAGGGGGATGCCAAACAAGCTAAGGCAATTCTGGAGCTAATCAAGTAAAACTCCAAAGCCTTGCAACAGAATAAAATCAAGCTATTTGTATGGTTTTATGCATCTCGTCTATCCGCGTAAACCCTGAGAGAGAGGTAGAGACGTCGCCCAAAGATCAGTAATAATCCAGTTTTGCAATCAGCAGATCTGCCTAATGATAAAGAAGTAGTCCAGTTGAGCCAAAAGGGTTGAGATTATGTTTACCAGCTTATTAGCCGAAGCCTTAGCCGTAACCGCCGATAATCTCAGCATGACTGCCACTATTCTGGCCTGTACAGAAGAAGCCGCCCAAGAGCTAAGCCAAGAGGCCAGACAGCGGCTCAGCCTTGTCCAAATGGGGCTATCTATGGCACTCCAAGCCATGGAACATGAAGAACTTCAGAGCATCATGGAACAATCCGATGCCTACGTTTCATCCTGGGCTTCTTTAGTGTAGTAATGCACTTAAGAGATTTATCAGTAGAGCTTTTTAGCTATGAGTAGCGCCACTGCTCCAGAAGGTTTTTCAGTCGATAAAACGCTTCTTTGGGCTGCATATTTTGATCGAGTAAGCCTCCAAAAGGCCAAAAGCAGCCCAGATCTGTAAAATCCCACCAAGAAATTGCCTCAATGGCAGTTTTGCTGTAGCAGATTGTATAAAACTGCTCCACCCAATCGGCCTGGATGCTCTGACTCCACGGGGCATGCCAAAGACCCTGTGCTTCTTTAAGGTAAGACTGCGGGTCAATGCCTGTTGCAGAAGAAACGCCTAACTCTGTGATGTGAATGGGCTTACCGAGGGCGCTAAAACGCTCCAACAGCCGATCAATTTCAAACAGATCCTGATCTGGATAGTAGAGCTGTAGCCCAATCACCTCAAAGGGAATCTTCATCGCAATACAGTTTTTGATGTACTGATAGGGGCTTCGCTGCGGTGGCGGATAGTAGGCGACGGTTTCTCCCCAAGCGCAGCAGCAGTTGAGAATTCGCACGACGTTAGGATTTCCCTGGTGTGCCGCCTGTACCGCCATCTGCGTGAGGTCTAAAAACTGTTCTGGAGAAAACTTAAGTTCGTTTGCCCAAGGTACACCGTGGGCTTCGTTTATAACGTCAAAGTATTCAATGCGGTCTTGATAGTGCGCAGTAATATCAACGATGCGACGACGCAACAGCGGTTTAATTTCAGAATAGGGTTTCTGACGTATCCAGTCAGGAATACTTTCTTCATGAAACCAAGTGAGCGGATGACCTTTGGTTGCAATACCACTGCTACGCAGCCAATCCACTGTTCTGTCTCGGTCAATAAATTGGGTTTTCCCAGGTTCTGGCTCAAAGGCTTTCCAATAAAATGGGACAGTGGCAAAGTTAAAAAGTTGCCGGAAGTATCGCTCATAATCAGAGCCTGCATGGGGATAGCCAAAAACATTGCATCCAAACCGAAAGACTTTAGACTGAGGCTGTTTTGCAATGATTTGCTGGGCTTTGCTGAAGACCAATGCCTCACCTGCCCAAAGGCTATCTGCTAGAGCTGCATTACAGGCTTGGATTTTTGCCGTGACAGAGGTTGCCGCTATCGCCGCTATCACAGATCCCCTTGACCGCAGCAACCGCTCTGCAATCTGATCTGCAAACGTAAATCCTTGGGTTCTCCAGCTCCGCAACGCGATTACCACGCGATTAATCCGCGTCTGCGCAAAGGCCAAATTAAGATTCAGCGGAAAGTCGGCAGGTGTAAATCCTCGACCGTCATTGTCGGCGTATAGGGTCACTTCCCCAAACCCTTGAACCGGAAGACGGAGAGCGATCGCAAAGGG
>JAGVDA010000101.1 GCA_020058975.1 Thermosynechococcus sp. WC_1
CCTTGCTTGAGGGCGTTGCCAAGATACACTTCACTTTGACCGTAACCTTGAGCGGTTTCAATGTGATTAATGCCAAGGGCGATCGCCCGTTCCAGTGTCGCCTGAGCGTTATGCGCTGAGGCCAAATATCGCATCGTCCCCAACGTAAACACCGATAGGGAAAGATTGGTTTTGCCAAAGCGGCGATACTGCATTATCCCAAGCTAGAGGGTTCGCCGCCGCTGCCGCCAGAGCTTTGGGCAAAATCTTCAGGACGAATGTTGTTCAAGAAACTGCGGAAGGCGGCGCGTTCTTCTTCGTCTGCCTCTTGATCGACGGGGATAGAGGCATCCGCCACTACTTCTTCCATCACCCAGATGGGCGTATTGAGACGCAGGGCAAGGGCGATCGCATCACTGGGTCGAGCGTCTACGCGATGGGTCGTTTCTCCCTGCTTGAGCGTCAGTACCGCATAGAACGTGTTGTCCTCAAGGGAATGAATAATGACGCGCTCTAAAGAAACGCCGAGGGTTGTCAGACAGTTCCCCAGAAGGTCATGGGTCATGGGTCTGGGCGGGGACTGATTTTCGAGGACGCTCAGAATGGCTCTGGCCTCGTTTTGACCAATCCAGATCGGCAACGCGCGACGCTCTGTCGAATCTTTGAGCAACACAATTGGAACGCGGGTGGTTGCGTCTAGGGCAATGCCTGCAACATTCATCTCAATCATGCGCGATGCCTCACAGAATGCGGGTTTCAAACAGGGCAATGCGATGACACAATGGGTCTAGTCGCAACGTTACACAGACAATGAGCTGAATCTATCTTCAGAATACTGAATTTTAAGGGAGATGGATCGCTTCAGGTTTTGTGATAATGAGTCTATTACTAGCCTAACGAACTAGCCGGATGGTTTACATCCGCAAAACTACGGAAAGTAGACTACATATATTCACCTTCAGATACTCCTATTAGATATTGAGATTGTGTTTACAGGCTTAATTCAGGCATCTGGATCGCTTCAGTCATTGAGTCCGCGTCAGCTATTGGTGCGCTGCCCCCATAGCGACTTTGTGAGCGCCCTTGCCATTGGGGACAGCGTGGCGGTGGATGGCTCCTGTCTTACCGTCGAAACGCTCTCAGACAAAGGATTTGTGGTGACGGTTTCTCCAGAAACGCTGCGGCGAACGACGTTAGAAAAAACGATTGATACCGATTGGGTCGTTAATTTAGAGCCTGCGCTGCGGGTCGGTGATCGCCTAGGCGGTCACTTTGTCTCTGGGCACGTTGACGGCATTGGTCACGTCAAAGCATTTGGGCAAAGTGCAGAATCTTGGGAAATGCACTTTACCGTCTCGCCGGAGCTAGGGCGCTACATTTTGTCTAAGGGTAGCGTTGCCATTAATGGGGTGAGCCTAACCGTTGCAGACTGCTCTACCGACGGCACCCAGTTTATGATTGCGGTGATTCCCCATAGCTTTGCTAATACCAATTTGCAGTATCTTGCCTCGGGTCATGCGGTCAATATTGAAACGGATATGCTGGGCAAATATGTGGCAAAGCTATTGCAGTACCCCGCGCGTCACCAGCCTGAAGCTGAAATTACGCCAGACTTTTTAGCGGAGCATGGGTTTGTCTAAGCCGAAAGACCCAAAAGAGAATAGCCCTCTGTACGAAACCATTTATGCAATGGTGCGGCAAATTCCGGCAGGGCAGGTGGCAACCTATGGGCAGATTGCTGAGCTGGTGGGGCTATACGGACGCGCACGGGTGATTGGCTATGCGCTATTTCGAGTCGCGCCAGAATCTGAGATTCCCTGGCAGCGGGTGATTAATGCAAAGGGGATGGTATCGAAGTCGCCCCTGCGCCAAGGCAGCGATGAACTTCAGCGAATTTTGCTAGAGCAAGAAGGCATTGTTTTTGATGCCCAAGAACGGATAGACCTCAAGCACTATCAATGGAATCCTCCCCGCTCATCTTTGGCAACTAATTTACAGATTGAGGACTAGGGAACGAA
Organism: Thermosynechococcus sp. WC_1; assembly: GCA_020058975.1. Taxonomy (GTDB): domain Bacteria; phylum Cyanobacteriota; class Cyanobacteriia; order Thermosynechococcales; family Thermosynechococcaceae; genus JAAURS01. The sequence continues at coordinate 1,998 of JAGVDA010000101.1, forward strand.
TGAATATGAACATCTTGCTTAGAGGAGGGAATGGTGATGCCTTCTTCTCTAAATCGTTGAACCAACGCCTCCTGGACATGGAAGTATACAGGCCAATAGTTACGAGCAGAAGCCCAAGGGCGAATCGCTAAGCGAATATAGTTTTCTGCCAGTTCTAAAACGCCAATTTGGGGCATGGGGTCTTTCAAAATTCGAGAATCGGCATGCAGTACCTCTGCAATAATCGCTTTGACATGCTGAAGATTATCTTCGTAATCAATCCCCACCACTATGTCCACGCGCAGACAACCCTTTGCCGAACGATTCACAATACTGTCATTGATGAGTTTCGCGTTAGGGATAATAACCAGCCGATTGTCGTCTGTCAGGACAAAGGTGGTAAAAAGCTGGATTTCTTCAACAATGCCAGTCACACCCGCACCTTCAATTAAGTCACCCACTCGAAAGGGGTGAAAAATAATGAGTAATATGCCCGCTGCAAAATTAGAGAGTGAACCCTGGAGCGCAAGGCCAATGGCAATACTTGCCGCGCCCAGCATTGCCACTAAAGACGTTGTCTCAATGCCCAATAACCCCATAATGGTCAGGGTGACGAGGGCAATGGCTCCGTAATAGGAAAAATGGCTTGAAAAAGAAATTAGGCTGGCATCCATATGGGTTCTCGTCATCACTTGACGAACCATTCGCTGAATTTGCGCAGCACCCCAGCGCCCAATATAAAAAAGTGCGATCGCGCCCAATAGCCGAATCCCAAAAGAGGCAATGGTAAGTTGCCACTCTGCTAAAGATGCGTTGAATGATAATCCATTCATAAATCTGTTTCCTCAATCTTTTCTGCGGTAGTTTGCCAAAATTCTCCCTACGCTTTTGATGGGGATTGCAGCATTGCTGACTGGATTTTGCTTCGTTTTGCCGAAAATACTGTTCTTAAAA
>JAGVDA010000234.1 GCA_020058975.1 Thermosynechococcus sp. WC_1
CGGGATTGGAAGAGTGCACTCAATCGTTTTGCAATTGAGTTTGAAGGGAGGTTCCCGATTTGACTTTTTCGCTGTTGACACAATCTACTTTACAAACCCCTGATATCCAAGGTGTATTGTCTTCCTCCAAAAATAGCTTTGCCCATAAACAATAAAGAGCGCAACAGACCTGACAATATATGTCTCCATGTGTAACCCGCGATTGCAATTGCGCGTCTGCGACCAGTTCAGCATCAGTTCCCTGGTGCCATAGAGCAAGAGGGAGCGATCTCATCAGTGAACCATTACCTCTTGCTTCACGGCCTAGCGCTCCTGCCTCCAAAGGAGGCAACCCATTACGTATTGCTTCTAAAACACACGAAGTATGAGTTCCTATATCAAACACTCGACCGTCTACAGCCAGATATCCATCCAGATACCAGCGTAAGAAACGTTTTGCCAAGTCATTTGGATCTAATTTGCCGTTTACGATCAGAGAATCCAGTAAACACAATGCTTGAGCACCATCATCCGACCAAGTACCTGGAGGAGTTCCATAATGCGCTGCCTGGAACCCTGATGGCGGAATAAATTCAATTCCCTTGTAAGGAGGAATCTTCTCGGGAGAGTGAAATTCATAGGGAACCCCCAATGCATCTCCTACCAACAGTCCTATTAGCCCGCCATGTAGTTTTTTTATCTTCACGTAAAACCTCCAAGAATTTTGACCGTGAGTGATGAAACACAATTATTCTCAAGCGAGAAACAAAAGTTTATGTCTAATCAATACAGCGGATAGCAGCCTAATAGGGGAGAATTGAGTACATACAGCAGTTTTCAGGCATATAGGGGACACTCAAATTAGCTAGATCATTTAGCCCAAACAACATCAGGAATGGAGATCTGCCGAGTTGTCCCTTATCTAGCTGCAAACCGCTGTATAGGCTGGGTCGAGCACAGCGAAACCCAACTTACAAAACAAAAGTCAAATAATTCATAGTTACTGGGTCTCCTAACTTTTATTCCGGAAATCACTGCGCGGTCCCCTGCCTTCATCCAGCGGTCAAACCAATGACTGAATTCGCGCTAAAGTCCGGCTGTTTTCTTCTGGTGTGCCAATCGTAATTCTGAGTCCTCTGCCCGTATAGCGAATGGAGGTGCCAAGCTGTTTAAGCTGATGACGCAGGGCATCGGTTGCGGCATCGGTTTCGAGCTGGGTATAAATAAAGTTAGCCGCGCTAGGCCACAGCCGCAAACGGGAGATTTGGGAGAGTGCTGTGTAGAGGCGATCGCGTTCTTCAAACAATTCTGGAATGCTCTCTAAAAGCTGCGCGCGATGGGTGAGGGCAAGGTGTGCCGCCGCCTGGGACATTGCCGGAAGGTTATAGGGTAGCCGGACTTTTTCAAGAACTTGGATAAGATTGGGCTGGGCGATCGCATAGCCCACCCGATGTGCCGCCAGCCGAAACGCCTTAGAAAAGGTTCGCAAAATCACCCAGTTGGGTCGGTGTGCCACTTCTGCTACAAGGGTTTGCTGACTAAATTCAAAATAGGCTTCATCAATCACCACCAAAATATGGGGCGGGAGCTGCCTAAGCCATTCAATCTCAGCCGTCGTCAGCGCATTGCCCGTCGGGGAATTGGGATGCACCAAAAACACCACGCGCACTGGCGTTACAGCAGAAGAACTGACCGCCGCCTCAGCTTCTTGTAAATTCAGCGCAAAATCTTCAGTGCGGTCTATGCTAACCACCGGAATACCCAGGGTTTGAGCCAGGATGGCATACATCGAAAATGTAGGGTTTGCCACAAGTATCGAACCCTGACCGCCCAAGCATGTCGCAATCAGCAAAGATCGAATCAGCTCATCAGAGCCATTGCCCACAGAAATTTGAGCGGGGCTAATGGAAGTGGCGTTGGGGTCTGACTCTGTGACGTAGGTGGCGATCGCCCTCTTCAGGGCATCATGTCCCCCGTCGGGGTAGCGATTGGCCTCTATAGAATGCTGGTAAGTCCACGCTAGCTTTTGCTTTAGATCGCTCGGTAAATCATAGGGACACTCGTTAGTATCGAGCCGATCCATACTGAGAGGCAGTTCACCTTCCGCTTCAGGATGCGGGGTGTAGGCAGTAAGCTGGGCAAGATCAGAACGCAGAAATGGCAGCATGGCAAAAGAAGCAGAAGAATTTAGAGCGGCACAGACAAAGAGGTGCTGTCTTTCAGTATGCTCGATCATAGCCCGCCCCTAGAGGATGCAGGGTATGTTTTTTGCACATTCTGCCGTTACGGGACTGCTTCATGGATCGCCCCAGATTCTCTAATCGTCAATCCGCCGTTCCGCCCTGGTTCTGGCTAGGTGTCGCTGTACTTTGGGCCGTTGCACTTGGTCTACGGTTTTGGGGATTAGCGCGCTTTAATACCCTCGTTTTTGACGAAGTTTACTTTGCCCAGTTTGGTCATAACTACATTACCCATACGCCTTTTTTTGATGCCCATCCGCCCTTAGGTAAGTATCTGATTGCGGTGGGCATTTGGCTTAAAGGGTTTAACCCGTGGGGCTATCGCTGGATGAACGCCCTAACCGGATCTTTCATTCCTATGATTGTGGTGGGGATTGGGGTTCAGCTTACGCGCCGCTATAGCTTTGCGCTTTTGGCAGGCGCACTGACGGTACTCGATGGCCTGCTGCTAGTCGAGTCTCGCTATGGACTCATCAATGTCTACCTCCTCGCCTTTGGGCTTTTAGCGCACTGGCTCACCTTACTAAGCGTCGATCAACGCGGCTGGAAACATTGGGCAATTCTGACGCTGGCGGGGTTAAGCTTTGGAGCCGCTGCCGCCGTGAAGTGGACAGGGCTGGGCTTTTTGCTGGGGCTTTACTTATTTTGGGTTATCGGGCAGTTCTTTCGCATCGGGCAAAAAAGCGCACAGGCATCTTCAGAAATTCCCCTAGAAAAAGTGCTGCGGCTATCCTTTTTCTTCAAGTTGTTCATCTTTATTCCTGTGGTGGGCGCTGTAATTTATAGCCTGCTCTGGATTCCGCATTTGCTTCAAAATCCAGAGTTTGGGTTTATTGAGGTGCATCAGCAGATGTTTGGCTACCATAAACGGGTGGGGAGCGGCCCTTCTATTCACCCCTACTGCTCATCGCTGCTGACTTGGCCTTTGATGCTGCGTCCGGTGAGCTATTTTTACCAGCTTGCGTCATCGCTCCAAGAAGCAATGCCCATGACTGGGCCACCCCTTCCGTTTGACAAAGCGAAGTATATCTACAGCGTTTACGCCATGGGCAACCCGCCATTGTGGTGGGCAACCACCGTGGCGATCGCCCTGGTAACTGGCAAAACCCTGTGGCAGATAGCCCAAATAGGGGGGCAAAAAATTAAGGCATCTTCTCAAAACGCAATTCAATTTAAGCCAGAACGTCACTATCTGCCGCTCTATCTCACCACCAGCTATGCCGCTCATTTGCTGCCGTGGCTCAGCATTAGCCGCTGTGCTTTTTTATATCACTACATGCCGGCATATCTCTTTAGCAGCATCGCTTTAGCTTGGGTACTAGACGCATGGCTCCCGAGCAAAAATAGATCCTTACGGATATTATCGCTCGTGGTCATTGCCCTGACCATGCTTGGCTTTTTGTTTTGGCTACCCTTTTATTTGGGTCTACCCATTAGCCCCAGAGAATGGCAGTGGCATACCTGGTTTCCCTCTTGGATTTAGCCACAGTCCATGAAAATTTATCTAAATGAGAATTCATCGCAAGAAATTAAGATGTGTAATCTCTCATGTGCTACCGTTCGATGCAAAGATATATTGTTAAAATCGGTAACAAAGATGAGCCAAATTAGGAAGCCTTTTGTATGGGACGCGTAGGAGTTTTGCTGCTGAATTTAGGAGGGCCAGAGCAACTCAGTGATGTCCGTCCCTTTTTGTACAACCTATTTTCAGATCCTGAAATTATTCGCATTCCCTTTCCTTGGCTTCAAAAACCCCTCGCCTGGTTTATTTCCACCAGCCGTTCTCAGAAATCTCAAGAAAACTATAAGCAAATTGGCGGTGGTTCCCCCCTACGACGCATTACAGAAGAGCAGGCCAACGCCCTTCAAACAAACCTGCGGGGTAAAGGGCTAGACGCATCGGTTTATATCGGCATGCGCTACTGGAATCCGTTTACCGAAGAGGCGATCGCCCAAATCAAAAAAGACGGCATCCAAGAATTAGTGGTACTGCCGCTTTACCCGCAGTTTTCAATTAGCACCAGTGGGTCTAGCTTTCGGCTTCTTGAAGACCTGTGGAACGCAGACCCTGAACTTCAAAAAATCAAGTACACCGTCATTCCCTCCTGGTATGACCGCCCTGGCTACGTCGAGTCAATGTCTGACCTACTGCGCCAAGAGCTAGACCAGTGCGCAGATCCTGAGAAAGCAACCATCTTTTTTAGCGCTCACGGGGTACCCGTTAGCTATGTCACAGAAGCAGGCGACCCCTACCAGTCTGAGATTGAGGGCTGCACAGCCCTCATTATGAAAACGCTCAATCGACCCAACCCCCATGTTTTGGCCTATCAGAGCCGCGTCGGCCCTGTAGAGTGGCTACAGCCGTACACTGAAGACAAGCTCGAAGAATTAGGAGAAGAAGGTGTTAAAGAACTTGTCGTGGTGCCCGTTAGCTTTATTTCTGAGCATATTGAGACACTCCAAGAAATTGATATGGAGTACCGCGAGCTGGCACAAGAAGCAGGAATCGATCATTTCCGGCGGGTGCCCGCCCTCAATACCTATCCCAAGTTCATCAATGACTTAGGCGATATGGTGGTCGAGGCATTGCGCGACCCATCCGTTGCATTTGCCGAGGTTCTACGCCCTGGCAAGGAAGTCAAAATGTACCCTCAAGAGCGCTGGGAGTGGGGGTTAACCTCTGCGGCAGAGCGTTGGAACGGTCGCTTTGCCATGTTGGGCTTTATTGCTTTAATGATTGAGTTGGTCAGCGGTCAAGGGCCGCTCCATGCGATCGGGCTGCTCTAGGTTTGGCAAAGTCTTTTAGCTCTGGCGTGCTACTTATATCGCGCTAGGGTAACTTCTAGAGTGCTCAATAGGGTGTGTCCGGTCATTAGGCTACTAGACCAATAATAATGGTCGCTATCTATTCGGTAAAACCGTTCAAGGCCAATGCGCCGTTCGCGATCGCCCAAAACCCAAAATCGCTGCACAATCGAGTCTGGCATTAGCCATCCTTCACCTTCGGTTTGTCCATACTGGCTGTGCTGTAGTACAAACGTATACTGCTGCTGCGCTGCGGCTGTACCAATATGCCCCCGATACTGAAGCGTAATATCAGTAGTCTCTGCTGGGCTATTTGCCCCTATTTCATTGGCTAGAGATGGACGCGAGATTTTACCCACCAGGCTAAACCACTCGTCGCTATTCCATACCACCATGACCTTCCCCTGCACCGGAACACAGGGGCCTTCACGATCGAGTAGCCAATGCCCTTGAAGCTTCCAACGCCCGTCCGCCATTAAAAACGTATGGTCAGCAGCAGCAGACGAAGCCGATTTTTCAGCAAAGTTGATAGACATCTCAGGCAGGTTCTCAAGCAGAAGGGACGGCGACAGCGTTCAGCAATATTCCCTAACGCAATAAAAACAAGGTTAAGGATGCTAGAACATCGCGACTTGACTTAGTTTGCCCTTCCGCTGAATCAGAAACGCATCGGGTGCTAAATGCGTTTGCCCCTGAATGCTTAAGACCCTAACCCCCAAGGCACATGAATGTCGCCTAAAGGAACCGCCTGCACTGCGCCAGTGGCAGAAGGCAGATTGCCCGAAATTCCTAAAATACGCCAGTGTGCCAGCACCGCAAAGGCGATCGCCTCTTTTGCATCGGCATTAACCCCCACTTCATCCGTAGTCAACACCGGAATCGCATCGGTGAGCAATGTCTGGATTCGTTCTCGTAGATAGACATTGCGGCTGCCACCACCACAAAGCAAAACCTGATCTGGCATAAGGTCTAAAAACGTCCGGTAGCTGTGGACAATAGATGCTGCCGTTAATTCTGTGAGCGTGGCTAATATATCTGCCTCACTGAGCTGATAGGCTTGGGCATCTTGAAGACATGCCTGCAAATAGGCAGGGCTAAACAACTCTCGCCCTGTCGATTTAGGCGGAGATTCACAGAAAAACGGCTGCTGAAGCCAATGCTCTACCAGCGGCTGACAGATGGTGCCCTGAGCCGCCCATTGCCCTCCGGCATCATAGGTCTGTTGTCCCTGAGTAAATTGAGAAACCGCTAGGTCCAGCAGCACATTACTTGGTCCGGTATCCCAACCCTTGACGTTCTTCCCTAGGTCTAGGGCTGAATCAAGGGGGGGTAAAACTGCTACATTCCCAATACCGCCTAGGTTTTGGACACACCGCCGCAAAGTGGGATGGCTGAGTAAACACACGTCTATTTTGGGCACGAGCGGCGCACCCTGCCCCCCAGCGGCAATATCGGCAGCGCGAAAGTTGCTGACGGTTTTGGTACCTGTGCCATGGGCGATCACATCCCCACGACCGAGCTGAAGGCTATAGCCTAACTGCCCAGATTGAGGCGGACGATGGAATACGGTCTGACCGTGGGAACCGATGAGCGTTGCTTTTACAGATTGTCCAGCCTGAATATTGATCGCCGCATCTGCAAAGGACTGGGCGATCGCATCATCCAAGGTCGCCAGTTCTTCTACAGAGAGAGGAGACCCTGCACAAACCTCTAGGATTTGCGATCGCAAACTAGGGCTGTAAGCATAGGTTTCAAATGCAACCAGATGTACCGCCAGATCCCGTTCAGTGCCAGCAATATCCACCAGCACAGCATCAATGCCATCCACCGATGTCCCGCTCATCAACCCCACAATCCGCTGCATGGCGCACCCCAACAAAACCTCTCTCAGTTGTAGCACCTAGACACAAATTCACGATATTTTACATTGATTGCCGTAATGCTTCTTTAGACGTGGGGATCAAGGTTAAAATCCCAACTTTTAACCTAATTCTCTAAAATAAAACGCTATAACTCTACTTTTTGACGATTATTGGTGAGCTTAGCAATTTCTGATAAAATATTACAAAAGTTAAGATTTTAATATAAATCCCTCATGACTTTATTAATTGTTGGTGCTACCGGAACCTTGGGCAGACAAATTGCGCGTCGAGCCTTAGACGAGGGATACGAGGTTCGCTGCTTGGTTCGGAGCGCCAGAAAAGCCTCGTTCTTAAAAGAATGGGGTGCCCATCTCATTCAGGGGAACCTGTGCAATCCATCCACCTTAGGCTTGGCCTTAGAAGGCGTCACTGCCATCATCGATGCCGCCACCACGCGCGCCACCGATAGCCAAAGCCTACGGGACGTAGACTGGGATGGCAAAGTCACCCTCATTAAAGCGGCAAAAGCAGCAGGCATCGAGCGATTTGTCTTTTTCTCGATTATGGGTGCAGATCGATATCCAAACGTCCCCCTGATGGATATTAAGCACTGTACGGAAGCATTCTTGAAAGAATCAGGGCTTAACTACACCATTTTGCGACCCTGTGGTTTTTTCCAAGGGTTAATTGGTCAATACTGCATCCCCATCCTTGAAAATCAGCCTGTGTGGGTAACA
>JAGVDA010000126.1 GCA_020058975.1 Thermosynechococcus sp. WC_1
AATGGACAACACCGCCGCTTTATAGCTCAGTGCCTCCATAGGCAAAAAGAAATCAATAATTTCGGGTACCTGCTGGCGCAAAATGGGAGTATAGACACGATTAAGGGCGATCGCCATCATTGCATCTTCTTTCGGCGGACGACCGCTGAAGGTGGTGAGATAAATTGGATTTTTACGATGGGTTATGCAGTTGAAGTGCAGCAGCGGTGCGGCCTCATTTACGCCGCCATAGTAGCCCATGTGATCTCCCGCAGGACCATCCACGCCCGTTTCGCCTGGGGTAATGGTGCCCTCTAAAATCATTTCAGCATCAGCAGGCACCTCTAAATCAACGGTCTTGCACTTTGCTAAATGAATACCAGAACCGCTGTATAGCCCTGCAAACAACCATTCTGAGAGATCTACAGGGACAGGAGTAGCCGCTGCCATAATCACGAGCGGGTCTACCCCAAGGGCGATCGCCACTTCCAGTTTCTCGCCGCGCTCGGCTGCTTTACGCAGGTGACGGGTGGGGCCACGCACCGAAAGCCACTGCACCGTCATGGTGTTTTTAGACTGTAGCTGAAGGCGATAGACCCCTACATTCGGGATTTTGCTTTCTGGATCTTTCGTAATCATTAGTCCTAGCGTCAGCACCTTCCCCGCATCGCCTGGATACACCCGCAGCATTGGGATTTTGGTGAGATCTACGGCATCGTCTTTGATCACAATCTGCTGGCAAGGCGGCAGCAGATCTCGACTGGGTTTGGCTTTGAGCACATCAAAGAGAACTTTACCAAAGTCGATCGCCTGGGAAATCTTTTTAGGGGGTCTGGGCTGATATAGCAGCGCCAGCTTTTTGCCGAGGGCTTCTAAGTCTTCGGGCTTTTCGACGTTCATTGACCAGCAAACGCGCTCTACGGTGCCCATCAGGTTGATGGCGACTGGGGCATCATAACCCTTCACGTTTTCAAACAGTAGGGCAGGACCACCCTTTTGCATCATGCGATTGGCAATTTCAGCAATTTCTAAATCCGAGTCAACCAGTGCAGAAATGCGGCGGAGCTGTCCGCGTTCTTCAAGCAGCTTAATAAATCCGCGCAAATCTCTAGACATGGGTTGCTTTGGGTCATACGGTAACGTCCCCTTCATTATGAATGGTTCTAGGATGCCTTACCGTCAACCTTTACCTGAATGGCTAGGGCTACCAGATTTTGCCCATTTTGAGGGTGAATCCAGGCAGTTCTGGGTCTCCTTGAACTTCTGCTGGGTTTTCTAAGATCTGAGGAGCCTGTTGAGGGCGATACAGGTGAACGGTTTTTGCGTTGCGATCGATAAGAAGCCCCAATATTGCCCCGTTGTCGATATATTCCTGCATCTTGGATTGGAGAGTGCTGAGGTGATCGCTTGCAGACTGCAGCTCAATCACAAAATCGGGACAGATGGGTGCAAAGGAGGCTTTCTGCTCTGGCGTTAGTGCATCCCATCGTTCTAACTTAATCCAAGATGCATCTGGGGAGCGGGTCGCACCATTGGGTAGAGTAAACCCTGCACTAGAATCAAAGGCTTCACCAGTCCCGTCTTTTTCAGCCCAGTTTGCAACCTGCTGAGCGATTTTCATATTCCGATGGCCTGTATCAGAAAATGCAGGAGCCATGATCACAACTTCTCCAATAGCGGTTCGCTCGATGCGTAGGTCGCGGTTCGCAAGACAAAATTCGTAAAATTGCTCAGTGGTCATCTGTGCGATGAGCGGAAAGTTGACCGTCATGGGGATCTGTTCGGATTGAATGAGCAAAGTGGTCATTGCAATTTACCTGCTCAGAGGGTCATTTAATTTTAGTCTTATGAATGGATTGTCTACAAAAACAGGACTATTCTTGTGGTTCGGCGGTATAAATGGATTGGGAACCTTCATTTTCAAGCTTAATGAAGCAGAAAGTATTTATTGCTATCGCAGCCGCGATGATCTCAGCGTTTGCTAGCGTTAGCTCTGCCCAGCCCAAAACTTCGCTTCCGACAACCCAGCAGATCAAACCGTTGCCTGCTCTATCGGAAGAGCAGGTCAAGAGCTTAATTCAATCGGAAACCGAAAAAAAGGACGCACTCCGTGGACAAGCTGAAGCGGAGCGCAAATTTAACTTCACAATGACTTGGGTGCAAGTTTTGTTGGCAGGGGTATCAGCTTTAGAAATTATCCCCGTATTGCTCGGTCTTTTTTTCTTGATTTTTCGCAAAAGTATATTGGGGCAGTTGAATGCTGAAGCGAAGGAAGAGGTTGCCAAACAAGTTGAAGAGCATATTAAACCGATTATTGATACAGAAGTTGAAGCCCAAGTATTTGATCTAATCGAAAGAATAAAAAAGCTAAACCAGTTGGCGCAAGAATTTGAGGCGGTAGTACCATCATCAACTCAAGTGGCACTCTCTCCAGAGAAACTGAGCCAAATTGACGAATTACGTCGTCGAATTGAGGATCTTCAAGATTTAATACCCACGGTGGCACCATCAGCAAAATACTATTTCAAACAAGGAAATGCGTTTTATTTTGAAAATCGGTATGAAGAAGCGATTGTTTCCTATAAAAAAGCTCTTGAATTAAAGCCGGATATCCCTATTGTTTGGGTAACTTATGGTGTTGCCTTAGCTCATCTAAGTCGCTATGAAGAGGCAATTATTTGCTATGACAAAGCCATTAGATTAAAGCAGGATTACTCGGATGCTTTGTTAGTCCGTGGCATTGCATTACGTAATCTAGGTCGCCATGAAGAAGCGCTAGTTTCCTATGATAAAGTTCTTGAATTAAAGCCGGATGACCCTATTACTTGCTATAACCAAGGCAATGCGCTAACAGATCTAGGTCGTTATGAAGAAGCGCTAGTTTCCTATGATAAAGCTCTTGAATTAAAGCCGGATGACCCTACTGTCCTTACTATTTGGAATCTCCGAGGTAGTGTACTAAGTAATCTAGGCCGCTATGAAGAAGCGCTAGTTTCCTATGATAAAGCTCTCGAACTCAATCCTAAGTATTCTCTCGCTTGGTACAACAGAGCCTGCTGTTATGCTTTCCAAGAAAAAGTAGAGGAAACAGTTCATGACCTTAAAAAGGCCATCGAACTTGATTTGACGTTGCTAGAGCGAGCTAAAACGGACTCAAATTTTGACAGAATACGCCATGATGAGAGATTTCAGAAGCTGCTTAACGCCGAGCGTTAAACCTTTTTAGATTGCGTAACAATGTTTGCTCGCTGAGCGGAGTCGAAGCGAAAACCCAGCCCAGGTGTTTATCCACTTGTTTTAGCCACACTTCTAGTTCGGTTGGCTGCGCCGCTGGTTTCGACTCCGCTCAACCAGCTATATCCTGACTGGTACTTCGCCAATTGTGAAATGAGGGCGTAAAAGTTTTGCAAAGTATCGGTTTCAAGCAAAGGCGATATTACTAATGGCTTAGGTCAAATGCAGACTCAATATAGGTATGCAGCGTTAACTCATTCCCATCCATCACCACAGGCTGCCCCAGAACGATCGCAGCGATAGGATTCGGTGGCGCTTTAGAAGACGATCGCCGAACATTCACCAGCGCCACATCAAAGCGACAGTATGCCTCTGCTAGATGCGGGTGCTTTGCCAAAAATAGCTGAGCGGTTTTCCATAGCTTGGTTTGCTTAGACCGAGTAATGGCATAAAGACCATCTTCATCCCAGTTGCCTTGGCTGCGCGTCTTTACCTCCACAAACGCAAGGCAGCGATGGCGACCCTCATCTCGAAGCGCCACAATATCTAGCTCTCCCCAACGGCTCGTCCAGCCTTTCGCTAAAATTGCCCAGCCTTGCCCCTCAAGCCACTGAGTCACCAGCATTTCACCCTGTTGACCGAGGATGGCAGAACGTGGCTTAACCTTGGCAAAGTCTGGCATAAGAAACTTTAAGTGCAGAGTGTGATGAAGATCACTGAAAATTAATAGCAAGGTCACATAGTATGCCTGCTATCTGAGTGATAGTTAACCTATTAAATTATTTCATTAAACAGACTGAAGCCGGAGGGCAAAAAAATGACGCTAGCAAAACAGGGAATACTGATAAGCCATGCGATCGCCCTCACCATTATCTTGCTGTTAGTTGCAGGTTGGCAAAAACCTGCGTCTCAACCATCGCCACTCCGTCTAGAAGGCAAAACCAGCGTACAGCCTTTGTACAACAGCAGACTTTTAGAAACCGTTATTTTTGAGCGTCAGGGCTAGGCAAAGGAGATGGCTCGACCGCTGCGTTCTGCTGCTGTTCTGAGCGGAGTAAATCCTGCACGGATAAACTATCTCCTTCAGTACCAATAAACCAGAATGCAGCAACAGCCTCTGCATAAGTGACAGGCTTTTGTGGCTGAAATAATAGCGTAGAACCCAACACTCGACGGATGTTGGAGAGTTCTCCGTTTTGATGATCGGCTGCAACCGCAGACAGTGCGGCAGGCGTAATGCGATTGGCATCTTTAAAGCCCCAGAGCTGCTTAACCCGCTCAGATGAGGCGGCTGGCAAAATCCGCTGACGATCAATCGGCACTTTCCACAGCAGCAGTGTTTCGCGGGTCAAAGGGGCGTTGGGGCGAAATCGTGTTTGAGTCGTATCTCCTGACAGAGCGCTCGGTAAATAGCCTGATTCAGCCAAACCTTGGATATACGAAAATGCTGGATGGCTAGCGGGTACATCGCTAAACGCAGGTTTAGCGGCTGTCGCAACAGGCCGAATTTGTCGGGCAGGGCGATCGCCATAAATGCGGTTATTCAGCTCTACCAGCCATTGGGCAAACACGGCTCTTGAAATAGCCTGATTCGCTTCCCCATTCGGATTCTTTAGTACATCTAACTGAGCAACATCCTTAATATAGGGCTGTAGAGATTGCGGTACCTGGCTAAGATCTGAAAATAGCCCTGACTCAGCGCCTTGATTAGCGCCTTTCAATCCGTTATTAGCAGTAGCTATGCCTTCATAAGTAATCGAGAACTCAACCTCCGCAGGCACAGGAGACGGCTGAGCAGCGCTGGATGAAGATGACGACAGCGGCACAGAAATCGAAACCTGCTGCGTTTGCAGTTGAGCAGACAGAACGGTCACACCATCCCCCGTCCCCTCCTGAAAGACTTGCCAAGGCGCTGCCTGCAGACGTGCCCGATAGAATTTGAGAATCTCTGCGGGGTTATTGACGGTTGTCCACTGAGTCTGATATCCCTGTGGTGTAGAAGCTGTAGATGCGCTAGGCGGCTTAGGCAGCGGAGAAACCTGCTTTAGCACCGCGTTTGGGTAGCGGACAGCCTCAGGAAATCCTGCGGGAAGGGCAACAGATACGGGGGTGGCGGCATTCCATTGACTCGCTTTCGGGTCAGCCGAAAATGTACGCTCCAGAGAAGCGCGATCGCAGCCTGCCAGAGCAATCCATATAGTGCCAATGCTTAAAACCAGGATATTCTGATTCCAATTCATGTTGATAGAAATCGCCAGACTGAACTGCCCTCTAGATTCTACTGTCCCAAAGATACATTCAAGAGATCTATTAGGATCTATGACCTAGCCCTTGCCAGTTTCAAAAAGACGGCTATTATTGTACAAGGGGGACACAAAATAAAAAATCTGTTCGTGTTGGTTAATCATTTCACCATGAAAATAAAGAAATCCTGGGATGTCCCACAGCTCATCAAGTACGGTACTGTCGAGCAGCTTACCGAAATGCCATACACTGACATGCAGCAAATTAATCAGTTTGTGTTGAACGGCAGCTCTAATGTATTTGGTCTATTCGCATCCCTCAGTGGGCTTTAAGCGAATCGACTTAAGCAGAAAGCAGTGCCTTTTAGATTTTTCTGCCGTGGCTTCATCAATAAATTTATTCACAAAAATTACCTCTACGATTTATCGTTATCGTGAGGTTTTTTTGTATTTGTTTTTTCTGTCTTGTCGTCGCTCAGACCATTAGCAAGCTATGCAGCGATTGAAGCAGATTCTTTTAGATGAGGATAAAAATGGCTCTGATTTCAGGACAGGCGTAATTTGTCTCTGCGTACTGTCTCTCATCCATTTTTTGCTGGGATTTTACCTTGGCAAGCAGGCTTTTTTGATGATGAGCCTGCTCCTATGGGCTTCTATCTCAATGCTGCTATGGGACAGACGACAGCACTTCAAGATAAATCAAGATAAAGTCTCCAGTTTTTTAGGTTACGTTTTAGTCGCAGCAGTCTTAGTCATTAGTATTGTCCGTCCTGGCGAAAAAATGCTTGGGTTTTTCCCTTTAGCGGCCTATTTAGGATGGTTTTTGATTTTTATTGGCGCGGCACAGGCTAAATTATATTTTAAAGAATTTTGCATTCTAGCCATCTTTGGCATCCCCAAGCTGGTGCCAGATACAGCCTTTGGGTTAGCGCCAATTACAGCAAAGTTTGCAGCCTACGCACTTTGGTATTTAGGCTACCCAGTCTCTACCAATGGTTTCTATATTCAGGTGCCCAATGGTGGGGTAGAGGTTGTGCCTGCCTGCTCAGGCATTAACCTTATTTTGCACATGCTCAGCATTGCGGTGATCTTTCTATGCGTGTTTCCAACGCGGCGATCGCACTGCATTCCGTTTGCCCTTCTCGCCATGCTGCTGGGGTTTGCGATGAATGGCATTCGGGTCGCAATGCTTGCGGTACTCTCCCCTCCGCAATTTTCAGCACAGTTCCACTATTGGCATAGCGCGAGTGGCGCAAGTCTTTTTGTACTGCTCACCCTAGTCATCTATGGCGTGCTTTACTTTAGCCTTTTAAAATCTACGCATCAGCCAAATCCGCAATAAGCGTTCTGCCAAACTCAAGCTTAGTAAGCGTTTTGATCTCTTAAAAAGACAAGCGCTGTCTTGACCAAAATCTGTAGGTCTAGGCTTAAAGACCAGTTTCTGAGGTATTCCAGATCAAAGTTGACGCGCTGCTGCATTTTGTCTAACGTATCGGTTTCACCCCGAAGGCCATTCACCTGCGCCCAGCCCGTAATGCCAGGTTTTACCTTATGGCGCAGCATATAGCCACTAATGAGCTTCCGGTACATTTCATTATGGGCAACTGCATGAGGGCGCGGCCCCACTAGGCTCATTCTGCCCTGCAAAACATTCACAAATTGGGGCAGCTCATCTAAAGACGTTTTGCGCAAAATAGCTCCCAGCGGCGTAATTCGACTGTCGTTCTTGGTGGCCTGCTGCACCTTACCACCATCCTCCATCACTTTCATAGAGCGGAACTTATACACCAAAATTTCTTGCCCATTTAGCCCATAACGGCGCTGCTTAAACAGAATAGGGCCGGGAGAAGTCACTTTGACCGCGATCGCAATTAGCAGCATGACAGGGGATAGGACGGCGATCGCCGCAACTGAAAGCACAATATCAATCGCCCGTTTGAGAACGTACTGAATTTCTGAAAATGGCACCTCCCATACCGCAATCAAAGGGATTCCATTTAATTCATAAGAACGAGCATTCATCAAATTAAACATCAAAATATTCGGCACAAAGTAAACGCAGGCCGTTGTATCCTGTAGCTCTTTGATGAGGGTTGCAATCACCTCTTCTTTTTCGGTTGTGCAGGCAATGTAGACGACATCAATATTGTGCTCTCTCACATATCGGGGTAATTCTTCTAACGGTCCAATCGCACGACGTCCAGGAAATCGCCCGGGCAGCTCTTGAGTATGACCATCAAAAAAACCATGGAGGCGAATGCCCAACTCCGGAGAATCCTGAATTTGGTTGGCTAAGTGGTAGCTAACGTCATTGATCCCCGCCAAAACCGCAGACCGCTGATTTTTGCCAGCGGCTCTAACCGTGCGCAAAAGCTGCCAAATCGTGAGATGAATGGTTAACAACACAAGCGGCACACAAATCGCCCAAGTGAGCAGCAAAGCACGGGAAAAATTGAGAGAAGTTTGGGTCAAATAGCCCAAGAACAGAAGCGTTCCTAGTAAAATCACCCATCCACTCAAAAGCCGAGGGCCTAAAGTGGTCGGCGACAAGTTCCGATACGGCCGATATAGACCAACCCCCTTAAAGACAGGGAGCATTAGCAAAAAGGTTGTAATGGATAAAACAAGATGGGGAGTCTCGATGGCTAGGTCATAAACCCAAGCAATGATAAACAGCATCAAGACAGTCACAATGGGGTCTATCAGTCGCTGCAAAATCAGAATCGCAGATGCATTTTCTCGGATCAGCCCATGGGTGTTATGTGTCATCTTGATCCCCTACACCATCCGTTCAATCGTGGCTTGAGCTTTAGAAGCCAGCAAAGTAAAGGTCGAATATTTTTTGTGCACAAAATAATATATAGCGATATTTATAAAGAATTTACAAGGGGGGAAATCTCTGAAAACACTCTCAAGCCCTGTAATGAACGATTAGACTGGCTTCTCTAAAGTAAATGCAAACACGGCATTAGCAGTAGTTTACTGCTGATCTCAGCCGAAAGAGACACATTTAAAACCCTAAAACTCGGTTCTACAAGATTTTTAGACTTTGCATGTGTCTCTCATCCAGCACTGAACCGCTTTATCCTAGAACGCTAGTCCATGTGCACCTGTCAAACAGCCTAAGCATCGTACTTTCTACTAATGATCTTTGGAATCCATCAAAGCGTCAGTGTTGGCGGTTACGTTAGGCGAGTGATAGCAATCACAAGTCAACCTTGGGCGCATAGACGGCTGATTTACTCGTGGTAGTTGTAAGTGCTGTAGCCAGCCTCCTTGATAAGGGAGTCCTTTTTGGCTGAGTTTAAATCCTCTTTAATCATCTCTGACACAAGCTGCTCAAAGGTAAACTTTGGTTTCCAGCCTAAGTTTTGGTGAGCTTTTGTTGCATCTCCTAACAGGGTTTCAACTTCTGTCAGACGATAGTAGCGCGGATCAACCGCCACAATACATTTACCTGAGGCATCGTAGCCTTTTTCATTCTCGGCCTTTCCTTGCCAATTTATCTCAATACCCAACTCAGCACAGGCTATGTTGACGAAATCTCTCACACTATGTTGCTGACCTGTCGCAATGACATAGTCTTCGGCTTCAGACTGCTGTAGCATCAGCCACTGCATTTCAACGTAATCTTGAGCGTGTCCCCAATCTCGTAGCGCGTCCATATTGCCTAAGTACAGGCAGTCTTGCAGCCCTAGTTTGATGCGTGCTAGGGCGCGGGTAATTTTGCGAGTCACAAAGGTTTCGCCACGCATGGGAGATTCATGATTAAACAAAATCCCGTTGCAGGCATACATGCCGTAGGCTTCGCGGTAGTTGACCGTAATCCAGTAGGCGTAGAGTTTTGCCACGGCATAGGGCGATCGCGGGTAAAACGGGGTCTTCTCGGTCTGAGGAATTTCCTGCACCAAACCATAGAGTTCAGACGTAGAGGCCTGATAAAACTTGGTTTTTTCGGTCATCCCCAAAATCCGAATGGCTTCTAGCAAACGTAGGGTGCCGATTCCATCCGTATTCGCCGTATAT
>JAGVDA010000433.1 GCA_020058975.1 Thermosynechococcus sp. WC_1
CATAAAACGAGGGAGTTTGTTTCGCCAAAATGCCGTGGATTGGCGCTTTTGAGGCAGAGAAAGTGTCAAAATAAGGATTATGAGCGTAATGTCACAAACTGTTCGCAACGACATCATTGATGCCTTTCGCGATCGCATCCACCAGGGCAAGCGGTTACGTTTGTCAAAAGCAGAGCTTGAGATCCTCATTGAGGGCTTTATTTCGCAACTGCACGACGTCAATACAGAAATAGAGATTCAGTCTCTCTGTAACGCCGAGATTAAGCTGCTAGAGGAGGGCTATCCTCAAGCCTCCGTTGCAAAGTATTTGACGGTCTATAGAAAAGCGATCGCCACCGCCATCGAAGATGGCTCACTTGCGCTCACAAATACCAACAGCCATCGCTATCATTATCAGCAGCGAGTTACAGGCATTCATGAAGAGCGCTTCGAGCATTGGGCGCTGACCTATCTCAAGTATTCATCCGAGGTGTATGAGTCTATTGATAAGCGATCGCAGCGCACCAATCGAGATAAACAGCTAAACCTTCGACTGGTTCCCGTAGAGAGCTACTTAAGCCTACTTCGCGGCTTTTTGGGTAAAAAGGGTATGTATGAAGCGCGGTGGCTCACAACGGCGATCGCAGGGCTAACAGGACGACGCTTTGCTGAAGTGATGGCAAAGGGCACATTTTCACTGACCGAGCATCCCTACCTGCTGCGCTTTGAAGGGCAGCTTAAGACCAGAACCGCTCGGGCTGAAGGCTATGACATTGTGACGCTTTTTCCGGCAGATGAAGTCTTAGACGCCATCCATCGTCTGCGGCAGTTACCCGAAGTGAAGGCGATCGCTCGGCTCAAAGGCAAAGCACTGTCTGAAGAACTCAATCGGTTTAACCAAAAGCTCAACAACACCTGTTCATCGGCCTTGATGCAGGTGGTGCCATCTATGGAAGGTAAGAAGACTGTCTCAGTTCATAATTTGCGGAGTCTGTATGGGGCGATCGCGGTTTACTTTTTCTGTCCTCCCCTTCAGCATGAGTATGTGTTTGTGCAGCATTTTTTGGGGCACGTCATGGATAGCCCTGCCACAGGGCACTATTTCCGGTTTGCCCTTGGCGATGAGCAAGGGAATCTGATGCGGGATAAGGGCGTTTTATTAACGAAAGTAAAGCAATTACCCCTCGGCAACCCGCTGGAATCGCTGTTGATGAACGACGATACCCTAGACACTGAACCTGCGGAAATTGTGACCGATCCTGATCTCGAGAAGAATAAGCTACCTCAAAAAGCGGCACCCCAAAACGCCGTAAAGAAAAGCCCCAATGACGTTCAATCTCTGCGGGCGGAGTGGTTTTCTGCCTTAGAGCGATTAAGGGCAGAATTTGAGTCTCAGATCCAAGAGGTTCGCAAAGAATCTGATGCGGGTTGGTTTATTCGTCGGGTAGAAGGACTAGAGCGAGAAAACCTAGCGCTAAGGCTAGAGCGAGATCAGGCGATTTCCCAACCAGATGGCAACCAAGGCAATACTGAAGTCCTAGAACAGCTTCAGGCTGAGAACGCAGCTCTCGCGCAAAAATTAAAGCTGGCACAAGATAAGCTAGATCGCTTTCGGCTGCTGCTCAACGGCAGTGAACCGACCGACGATGCCGCAGATAACCCTGAATCTACTGCCGATCTGAGCATTTCATGTATTTCATCGGTGCCCTTAACCCCCTTCACTCACGAAATGACTCCGCTTGCGGCGGTACCTGTAGAGAACCCTCAACCGTCGTTATCTATTGCCCAACCGGCAAGCCAAGCCGACGCAAAACCCTTGCCTAAAACCCGTGGGCCTAAGTCAGGCAAGGCATTTCAACGGGCTGAGGCGATCGTCCTCGGCATTAAAGACTGGAATCGTCTGTATCCATCCGAATCTTTTGCCATTAACGCAGGCGTGTTAGAGACGGTGTTTAGAATCCATCGTCAGGCCGTCAAAGAATTTTTTGATGCCTATCAGAATGAGCTGTGGGACTACCATCAAGAGATTGGGGTAGAAAGCCCCCGTTGGCATAATCGCGGTAAAGATACGCAAAAACTCAAGGCGTTTGTCACCGAACGAATGTAGGGGTGACATCGCGTTAAACTGACAAAAGTCAAGCTGAAATTTTAAGTTAAGGCGGTTTTAGCCCCGATGGATTTCAATCTACTATCTAGCGAACTATTCGTTCAGGGGGCGCTGGGGTTAGGGTCTGTGATAGGTGCTGAGGTAGTACGAGATGTCTATCATCTAGCAGGACACTACTGGCAGCCACTGCAAGAGTTTCATAATCTACATCACAAAGCCTATCGTCGCGACTTAACGATGACGAGCCGAGAAGCGTATCAAAAAGCGCAGTGGTACAACGATATACCCGAGTCTTTGGCAATGGTCACCATCATGGCAGTAGCGGCTGGGCTACTTCAGCCCTATGGGGTATCGGTTTGGTTGGGCTGTCTTTACTCTGTAGGTTTTTTGATTCCGGCAGTTGCCCGTTCTCAGGGATTGCTCCTTCAAACTGACCTTACCCATAAACCAGGCGACCTGATTGAGATTCCTTCCGAGTGGAGCGTCAACCGCACCTATCATTGGCGGCATCATTTTGACCAGGGCAACGCCTACTTTTGCTCCACCATTCCATTGGTCGATAAGATTTTGGGCACCAGCCTTTCGCTTAAAGGCAAAGTTGTTGGCGTAACGGGAGCCTCTGGCGCACTCGGGCAAGCGCTCATTGAAGAACTGTCTTTACAAGGGGCAAAAGTCGTTGCAATTAGTACAAATCAGAATATACAGGTTGAACCTGGCGTTGAAGTTTTAGCTTGGCAGCTTGGCGTAGAGACAGACCTTAAAGCGCGGCTCGCCAGCATGGATATTTTAATTTTGAATCATGGTGTGAATGTCTATGGCGATCGCACCCCCGCCGCCATTCAGAAATCCTATGAGGTAAATACATTCTCGACGCTGAAGTTGGCTGAGCTATTTTTAGAAACCGTCAAAAAATCTTCCCATAAAGCCATTAAAGAACTGTGGGTCAACACTTCAGAAGCAGAGGTGAATCCGGCCTTTAGTCCGCTGTATGAGCTATCGAAAAGAACCTTGGGCGACCTCATAACCCTGCGGCGATTAGATGCGCCCTGCATTATTCGCAAGCTGGTGTTGGGACCGTTTAAAAGTCAGCTCAATCCCTTTGGCGTCATGACAGCGCGATGGGTGGCCTGGGCAATCGTCGCGCTCGCCAAACGAGATTTCCGTGATGTGATTGTCACCATCAATCCGTTGACCTACATTGCTTTTCTGCTTAAGGAATTCTCTCAGTCTTTGTACTTTAGATTATGTACAAAGAAGATTTAGCTTGTGACAGCCACTGTGCGCAGCCGAATCGCATCAAAAGTTTGCTCTTGCAAAATGTATCCATTCTCAAACACCACTGCAAGTTCGTCCAGTTGAGCTGCTTGCGCCGTTTGTGCAACGGTTTGGTACCCTGCCTCCGTCTTAATGAGCGCAAGCCGCCCCCGCTTACTGGTCTTACCTGGATCGGTGATGGGATCTTTATAAACGGCGATTGCTTCCCCTGCCACCGTGACCTCACTGCACTTGATGGCAAACTGTTGGGTATCGCGGTTGAGCTTTTGGAGTAAAGCGCCACCCATCCCAAAGGCCACATTCGTGGCGCTAAAGCCCAGCCGCTCAATACTGTCAAGGATTTCAGAAATGCTGTCTTCATTCACACCATCCCCCTGAATCACGCGCACATGGTTCAGCACCCTATAGCCTTTGCCGTTGAGAGTACTACCAAAGCGAGCCTCCAACCGCTGTAAAACCTGTCCAACAATCTCCACAGGGTTGCCAGAATCAGGACGGATAATGATCGTTGCGCCGGAGTCTATCACCGCTTGACGGAGGCGATCACCCCAGAGATGATCCACCGCATGCCAAAGATCGTAAGAATCTGAAACCACCGCCACCAGGGCACCTGGTTTTGCAAACTGATCCAGCATATTTTGATAGGCTTGCCCTTCGCCCTTTCGTCCCCAGGCGGTAATCGTGGAATGTTCAGCCGCAGGGATAGAGTAAGCCGCCATCGGGTGATGGTAGTAATGGTTAGCATACAGTATGCCCTGCACCGTATCCGAGCCGCTAAAGTTGACCAAGTGCGCCATGCCGCCAATCCCGGAGGTTTCGCAGCTTGACACACCACGGGCACCAAAGTCATGGAGCTTGAAGGCAATTTCGGCATCGGGTGCGTCGGCAGTTTGTACCAAGGCTTCGTAAATGCGCTGTTGTAGATGCCAGCTTTGGGTCGCAACCGTGGTGGGGTACCAAACTCGTAGCAGCAGTGTTTCCAACCAAGAGACAAGCCAAAAAGTTTTAGGGTCTGTTGATTCAATCGTCATGAGTGCGTTATGAATTGGCACGATGCTCCCTTCTGGGACGGCCTTAATCCGCACAGGCGGACGACCTTTGAGATCTTCCGCGATATAGCGCCAGCCTTCTGTATTGAACGGGACACCATGAGCTGCAAAGAAAGTTGCCGCTTCTTCTACCATCCAGGGTTCGATAGGCTGGGCAAGATACTGCTTGAGAATATATTGCAATCCAAAAAAGACCGTGACGGGATACTTGCCCCCTCGACTTTCAATTGGAGTTTAGACTAAACAGGAAGGCAAAGCGGTCAGCCATAGAAGACTGACCACCCGATGATGGAAGCTAAAAGTTGGTAAACCTATCAGCTTCATCATGACCAGTTTGCAGAATCTTGGGAACTTTCGTCATCGCACCTATCTATTAGAGCTGTTGCGTTATAAAACGACCTAAAACTCTTTGACAACCTATCTTTTCTTATTTCTTCTTCCTTGCCTCTCTAAGCTATGCAGCTTCTAAA
>JAGVDA010000185.1 GCA_020058975.1 Thermosynechococcus sp. WC_1
ACCTCTAGCTGGATTGATCGCCCAGCCGAAGTATTCTCTACTCTTTGCTGTACCTGACTGGCTTTAGTGACATCTTGCCCATCAATACGCTTAATGACATCGCCAACCCTTAAGCCTGATTTAGAAGCTGGGGAGTTTGGCAACACTTCAAAAATAAGCACACCCTGATCATCTTGAACCCGAAAGTTAGCGCTATCATCACCATTGATGCGCTGTTTTAAATCAGGCGATAGAGCTGTCATGCGAATCCCCAGAAAAGGATGATTCACTTTACCCGTTGTTGCAAGCTGATTGGCAATTTTCTGAGCCGTTTTAATCGGGATTGCAAACCCTAAGCCCTGGGCACCGCCGCCAATAATTGCGGTATTCATCCCAATCACCTGACCATACTGGTTCAAGAGCGGCCCGCCCGAATTGCCAGGGTTAATCGCCGCATCGGTTTGGATGAAGCCCACGCGCTTATCGGGTACTCCAATGTCGCCGCTGGTGCGTCCGGTAGCGCTGATGATGCCCGCCGTTACGGTGTTGTCTAAGCCTAAGGGGTTGCCAATGGCGATCGCCCATTCCCCAGGCCGGAGCTGATCAGAATCGCCCATTTGCACCACAGGCAAATTGCTCGCCTGAATTTTGACTACTGCAACATCGGTGAGGCTATCTTGCCCCAAAACCTTCCCCTTCAGCGATCTCCCATCTTTGAGCAACACCGTCACAGAATCTGCACCATTCACCACATGGGAATTGGTCAAAATTAGCCCATCGTTGCTGATAATAAAGCCGGAACCTGTACCCCGCTCCACGCGAGTGCGACTTTGAGGAATCTCACCCCCAAAAAATTGTCTAAAAAATGGATCATTAAAAACCGCAGGGGTTTGGCTTCTGACCGTACGAGACGCATCAATACGCACCACTGCTGGCCCCACTTTCTCAACCGCTCTCGCAATAAAATTCTGATCGCCTGGGGCGAGTCGCGGTGCGGCAAGCTGAGCCACACTGGGCTGTGGCGCAAAAGACTTGCCTGGAACCATTTGCGTGCCGACCAGCGTTGCAAGGGAACCAACCAAGAGCACAGATAAATAAGTAGCCGATTTCTGGATGGAGACTTTGGGCGACATGGTGAGGTAAGAGGGGTAGAGGTTTTTAGAGATAAAGCTTCAAGGTCAATTTGTTTTGGGGTTAAAAAATTACTAAGTGACTATTTACTGCTGTCCTTAGCAAGTTTTTAAATTCTACTCATTTTCTAAAAGCTTTAGGAAATGACGTTCGTTGTTTTAGGGCATTAAATCAACGCCTAAAGAATGAACGCCATTTGTACGGTGTGAGGTACATACTGGGCAAAGACGGACATCCTTAGTAAAGGTTTCCAAAGCGAGAGGAGAATATGACGGATTATCAGCCGTCACAGCAATGGCAGCAGGCTCAATCCGAGCTTCAGCGCGTGTGGGGCTATTCACAGTTTCGGCCTTTGCAGGGTGAAATTGTTTTGTCGATTTTGCAGCGCAAAGATACCCTGGTCATGCTACCCACAGGGGCGGGTAAATCGCTGTGTTTTCAGCTTCCGGCACTTTTGCAGACAGGGTTAACCATCGTAGTATCGCCCCTGGTTGCGCTAATGGAAAACCAAGTGCAGGCTCTGAAGACTCGTGGCGCTGCTGCGGCGCTGCTGCACAGTGAGCAGTTACGGGAGCAGCGACAGCAAACGTTAAATAAGCTAGCGGGTGGGCAGTTAAGGCTGCTGTATCTATCGCCAGAATCTTTGTTAGGCGCTAATTTATGGCAGCGCCTGATAAACCCTGCTGTAAAAATTCAAACCCTTGTCATTGATGAGGCGCACTGCATTACTCAGTGGGGCAGCAGTTTTCGACCCGCCTATCGACGGCTAGGTGCAGTTCGAGCAGCGCTACTGCAACAGCAGCCTAGTTCTGAGGAGGAAATTGCGATCGCCGCCTTTACCGCCACCGCAGACTCTGCCACCCAGCAAGACATTCGTAATGTGTTGGGGCTAAAGCAGCCGCAGGTCTTTCGCAATAGCCCCTATCGTAAAAACCTGCACCTCAAAATTGTGCGGGTGTGGACTGCGGCAAGTCGTCGCGATCGCCTCAATCAGTTCATTCAATCTCAAGGGCAAACCACCGGATTGGTCTATACCCGCAGCCGCAGAGATAGTGAGCAATTGGTCGAATGGCTGCAATTTCAGGGGTTGCACACCGCCGCCTACCATGCCGGACTTGCCCCCCAAGAGCGTCGCCACATTGAGCAACAGTGGCTCTCTGGGAAACTACCCTTTGTCATCTGCACCTCTGCCTTTGGTATGGGCGTAGATAAACCGAATGTGCGCTGGGTGTGTCATTTTCACCCACCGTTAACCCTTGCGGAATATCTTCAAGAAATTGGACGAGCAGGGCGAGATGGGCAGAACTCCCAAACGCTACTGCTTGCAAGCGAACCGACGGGGTTACTAGACCCCACCGATCGCCAAAGACGGGAAGGGTTTTTGAAGACCATGCGATCGCAGTCTCAACTGGCGCAAACTTTAGCCCAGCAGATCCCCAGCGAAGGCTACTTGCCCGATGTTCTCAAGCAAGAGCCTCAGGCAGAACTGGCTTTAGCGATTTTGCATACTCAAGGGCAGCTTGTCTGGGTTAATCCATTTCACTATCGTCTTCAGGCTAAATCTGCGACTTTTTCTGAATCTGCGCCACAGACCTCTATCGAATCGTATTTGTCTGAGCGCGGCTGCCGCTGGCGATTTTTGCTAGGCGCGTTTGGGTTTGGGCGAGAAGTACAGGGGCTGAAGTGTGGTAATTGCGATCGCTGTCAACGCTAAAACATCTCAAAAAACAGAAAGGATTTCACTGTAGAAATCGCTATTCAGGCAAGGCTGCGGACTCTTGGTGCGTAGCTATCGCCTTTTACAACAGCATGATATGCTTGCGACACAACAGAATAGTTGTGTTAAGTTTAGCTATGGTTCCACTCTTTGGCGCTGACGGCAAGCTACCGCCAGGGGTTCACTTTTGCACTTGGGAAGAGTTTACGGGTCGGTTTGGCACAACACAGCATCGGTTAAATCTGATTGCTGGACTCAAGATCGCAATGGCTCAGTTACGATCCGCTGGCTGTCCTACGGTCTACATTGACGGTAGCTTTGTGACCCATAAGCTTGTTCCAGGGGACTTTGATGCTTGCTGGGAGGCGAACAGGGTTGATATGAACCAACTCCAGGTCATTGCTCCTGCTTTGCTGAAGTTCGATGCTAAACGGGCTGCTCAAAAAGCTGCTTATGGGGGAGAATTCTTTCCGGCTGGGTGGCCTGCCGACAGCGCTGGAATATTGTTTTTAGAATTCTTCCAGATGGACAGAGATGGAAATCCTAAAGGGATTATTGCGATCAACTTAGTGGCGTGGCAACCATGATTAAGAATGAACGGCAGTACCGAATCACCAAAGCCCAATCCCAGAGGTTTGAACAGGCTCTGGCAGACTTAGCAAACTGTGCCGAAGACAAAAAGCAAGAGAACCCAATTTTGTTTGAAGCTCAAGTATCGGCTTTAGAAAGTCAGCTTGGCGACCTGCGGGAAGAACTGACTGAGTATGAAGCCCTTACAATTCATGAAACTGACGAGCCGCTGGTTTTTGAATTGAACTCGCTTGAAGCTTTGCCTCTAGCCCTGATCAAAGCTCGAATCGCCACTAAACTGAGTCAGAAAGATCTGGCAGAGCGACTGGGACTTAAAGAACAGCAAATCCAGCGATATGAAGCGACAGAATATGCTTCCGCAAATCTGGCACGGGTGATTAAAGTCAGTCAAGCACTGGGGATAAAATTGCAATCTAGGGCAGGAATTGAAGTGGAGTTGGGGGCAGTTCAGCAACTATGAGAACTGTTCATTGATTAAAGAATCCTAAGCGCTTTTAGCCGTAGAAGTGTCAAAATCGAGTAAGAATTGTGAAAGGGAATGACTGTGGGCGAAAAAGCATTGTTTACCCCCACCGGAAAGTGGATCGTTGGCGGTGCTATCGCTGTGGCCTTAGGTCTAGCTGCCCTCGGTCTAGCGCAGGTGATGAATCGTCCTTCTGCAAAGCAGTCAGAAGCCCCCGCTGCCCCTGCTCAACCAGCTTCCGCTGCCAAAATTACGGCACTAGGGCGGATAGAACCAGCAGGTGAAGTGGTCAAAGTGGGTGGGCCATCGGGAGAACGCATTGGACGGCTGCTGGTCAAAGAAGGTCAGACTGTAACGACAGGACAGCCCATTGCCTATCTAGAAAGCTACAATGAGCAGCTTGCGAGTAGAAATGTTGCCCAAAGCCAGCTCAATGATGCCTTGGCGCAATTCAGTAGCGTACAGCAGTACGGAGAGGCTCAGATTGCCGAAGCACAAACGCGGCGATCGCAGTCCAACTCCCCTAAACTCAAAGAGCTTGCCGCCCAGACCGCAACCATCACCCGCATTCAGTCAGAACTGAACCTTGCCCAAAAAGATCTGGAGCGATTTCAGAGTTTACAAACCAGCGGAGCTGTATCGCAAAAAGATTTAGACGATAAACAGCTTATCTACCAAACCAAAGCCGGACAGCTCAAAGAAGCCGAAGCCCAGCTTGCCAAAATTCAGCAGGAGCGAGACACCAGCATGATAAATGCTGATGCTCAAATTCGCTCAGCGCAGGCAGACCAAGGGCGATCGCAGGCGCAAATTCAAATCGACACGGCGCGTAGCAATCTCAACCTTGCCCAAGCCAAACTCGATCGCACCATCATTCGGGCACCTCAGTCAGGGCAGGTACTCAAGGTACTCAAAAAACAGGGCGAGGCATTAGAGCCAAGCACAGGTGGAACCTCTGGCGGACAGGGGATTGTAGAACTCGGTAACACGAATCAAATGTATGTGGTTGCCGAAGTTTACGAAACCGATGTCAGCCGTGCCAGAGTAGGTCAACCTGCCGTTATCACCAGTTCAGCATTCTCAGGCGAGATTGCTGGCATTGTGGAGCGGGTGGGTCTCAAGATTGGCAAAAATGACGTCACCAATACCGACCCCGCTGCCAATACCGATACCCGTGTTGTAGAAGTCAAAATCCGCCTCCTCAATAGCCGTCCCGTTGCAAATCTGACCAACCTCCAGGTGCAGGTTGTTATTACGCCCAAAATATAGTGTCCAAGACTTAGTACCGCAAGAATGATATTTGCAATTCCCTTGGCTTGGCTCCAGCTTACCCGCGAAAAAATGCGCCTCTTAGTTGCGCTAGCAGGGATTTCTTTTGCCGTCATTTTGATGATGATTCAGCTCGGGTTTCGGGATGCGCTGTTTGATGCCTCGACCACCATGCACATTAACCTCAATACCGATATTGTGCTGATTAGCCCTCAGTCTTCATCGCTCATTGCTATGAAGAATTTTGCGCGGCGGCGACTCTACCAAACCCTTTCAATATCAGGCGTTGAATCCATTACTCCGATGTCTATAGGGTTTGGTAACTGGATTAACCCCGAAACCCGTAAACCCCGACAGCTCATGATTATTGCCTACCCGCCCGATGCTGACGTTTTTAATTTGCCAGGCATTAAGGAGTATCAAGACAGGGTAAAAGCAGAAAACGTGGTGCTGTTTGATGAAGCCTCGCGGCCTGAGTTTGGCCCCATAGCCGAATGGTTTAGAGAGGGCAAAACCGTGACAGCCGAAGTTTCTGGACGAAAAGTAACCGTAGGGGGCATTTTTAAGCTGGGAGCCTCCTTTGGGGCAGATGGCAATATCCTCACCAGTGACATCAATTTAGTGCGGATTTTATCTACGAGATCACTTTCTCTCATTGACGTGGGTCTCATCAAGCTAAAGCCAGGGACAGATGCAGACCAGGCACTCCAAGATATCCGCAAAGCCCTGCCGGAGGATGTAGACGTGCTGACTAAATCAGGCTTTGCCGACTTTGAACGTTCTTATTGGCAGAGCAGTACGGCGATCGGGTTTATTTTTAGCCTGGGTTCGGCGATGGGCTTTATTGTGGGCATTGTCATTGTGTACCAGATTTTGTACACAGACGTGTCCGATCACCTGGCAGAATATGCCACCCTAAAGGCAATGGGGTACCGCAGCTATTTCTTAATTTCTGTGGTGCTGCAAGAAGCGCTAATTTTGTCGGTGTTAGGCTACCTGCCTGGTTTTTTCTTAAGTATCGGGCTATATAAGCTCACGAAAGATGCAACGTCACTTCCCATTGGGATGACGGTAGAACGAGGGATTACCGTTTTTATTTTGGCGGTGATTATGTGTGTGGTATCGGGGGCGATCGCCATGCGTAAAGTTCAGGCGGCTGACCCTGCGGATATTTTTTAGACTATGGCACTTGAACCTGTTATTGCAATTGATAAAGTGAACCACTACTACGGGAGTGGTTCACTTCGCAAACAGATTTTGTTTGAGGCGACGGCCTCAATTTACCCAGGCGAGATTGTCTTTATGACGGGGCCATCTGGCTCTGGTAAGACCACGCTTTTAACCCTTATTGGGGCGTTGCGCTCGACTCAAGAGGGTAGCCTAAAGGTACTCGGTCGAGAGCTACGCAATGCACCCTCACGAGAATTGGTGAAGGTGCGACGCAATGTGGGCTATATTTTCCAGGCTCATAATCTGCTTAAGTCCCTGACGGCTCGGCAAAACGTCCAGATGGCGCTAGACTTACATCCTGAAATTCCGAGTCCGGTTGTCTATGCACGTTCCTGCGAGATGTTGAAAGAGGTAGGTTTAGGCGATTTTATTAACCAGTATCCCCATAACTTGTCAGGGGGGCAAAAGCAGCGGGTGGCGATCGCCCGTGCCCTAGTCAGTCAACCCAAGATTGTGCTGGCAGATGAACCCACTGCGGCGCTAGATAAACAGTCGGGTCGAGACGTGGTAGAAATTATGCAGCGGCTTGCAAAGCAGCAGGGCTGCACCATTTTGATTGTGACCCACGACAACCGCATCTTAGACGTAGCTGATCGCATTATTAATATGGAGGATGGTTATTTGACGGCAGTGGATCCGGCGATCGCCTAGGTCATAAATCAACTTGGAGCCACGAATGGTAAGTCTTTGCAAGCTGTCTAAGAAAATAGAGTTCTTCGCTTTCAAGGTTGTTGAATAGTTGGCGATAGACCCAGCCACGCTCATATCGGCTTAACATTTGTTCGGGTGTGAAGCGATAAACATTATCAGTCTGCCAGCAAATTGATTCCAGGAAAGGTAACTTAGCGGGTCGAGCAGCCTGGGTTTTGACGAGAGGAGTCATAATGCTCCTTCAACTATTCTTGTATGAATATTTTTAAGATAGCTCAAACGTAAGTCAATGAACCCGCATTTGATGACCGATCCAAAGCTTATACAGGTGCTGCATGAGCTAAAACAACGAGAGCCAATCTTTCATCGTCCTGAGTTTGGGACGACCCGTCAGGATTTTGAACAGATGACGGATCCAGCTTTTTGGGAGGTTGGGGCATCTGGGCAGCGCTATAGTCGAGAGTATGTTTTAGACACCCTAGAAAAGCGCGCTCAAAATCCAGCGGAGGAAATCTGGGAAACCCAGAATTTTCAATGTCTAGAACTTGGTGCTGAAACCTATCTGCTAACCTATACGCTGATTCAAGGTGAGCGGGTGACACGGCGATCGACGATTTGGCGAAGTACCGAGATGGGCTGGCAGATTCTGTATCATCAGGGCACGATTGTTGAAAATCAGTGAATCTTGCGCAAATCTCTCTTTTTTATCAATGCGTAAGTCCTTTTTATTTGAGTTGACCTGAAATGACCGCAATCAGTAGCGCCACACCTAATCCCAGTCGATACCAGACAAATCCCCAAGTATTGTGATTTCTCAGAAACTTTAGCAGCCACGCAATAGATAGATACGAAAAGACAAAGGCTGAGGCCGTACCAATCAGAAGGGGCACCAGCATGTCATGCTGACTTAGAGCATCTTTACCCTGCACAAGGGTTGCAATGGTGAGCGCTGGAAGGCCGAGCAAAAACGAAAATCGAGCGGCTGTATCGCGCTCTAGCCCCAGGAGCAGACCAGCAGTTAAAGTTGACCCAGAGCGGGATGCACCTGGTAGCAGGGCAATCATTTGACCTAACCCCACCAAAAAGCCATCTTTGACCTCTAGCTGGTCAAAGTTTCGCTTGCGACTGCCAATCTTTTCTGCCAGCGCCAGCAGTAGCGACATCACGATCGCCATTACGGCAATCAGAACGTTGCTTTCTAGTGAAACATTCAGCACTTTTTTAATCATAAAGCCGACGGCAAGGGCAGGAATGGTGCCTGCAATAATGCCAATCAAAATTTTCCATTCTTCACGCTGCCAGTCTTTGGTTCTAAAAGCGGCGATCGCCCCCACTACAATCTGCTGAATATCTTTCCAAAAGTACATCACCACCGCAACCACGCTGCCAAACTGAATGGCATCGGTGGCTTCTTTCGTCCAAATGGTTTTCCAGCCAAAAATATCGGTAAAGATAAGCAGGTGTGCCGTGCTGCTGATGGGCAAAAACTCTGTAATGCCCTGCACAATGCCTAAAATAACGGCCTGTACCCATGTAAAGATGCCAACGGGAGCCGTCGCCTGAGCCGTTGCTTGGGCGATCAAAAAAGCAAACAAAGGCTGTAGGGTTGGGAGGTCTGCGATCGCCACGGGGGTTGCTCCATGCCATTAACTCTAAAAGTTTAGCGTCAACCTGGACATTTGCTTGATGTATACGCGGACTCTAGTAAACGCAGACAATTCATTACTTAAGACAATCTGGAAAAGCACAGTCAGATACCCCCACGGGGGATATGGCGTGTTATGTTTACATAGGTACACAAAGGCTTCATATTACTTTGTCAGCACTTACCTCCCCTCCTATTGCTTCTGCCAGTATGCAGACCCAGTCCCCAGCGGCATCCTTGAATCAAGGTATTGATAAGGGCGATCGCCTGACCTGGCGTTTCTTTGGCCTTGCAGCATTTTTAGTTTCGATTCCGGTCTTTATTCAGGCTCCGCTGGTGCGCCAGTGGCCTTGGGTCAGTCTGGTGTTGACGTTAGGCTGGGTTGCCTTAGGTTACAGCCTTTACCGAAAGCCTAATACCGCCCTCTATGGCGATTTAGTGCTGGGCTTTACCTGGAGCTGGTTTGCCGGCTCGATCTATTGGGGATGGTTTCGGTGGGAGCCATTTATTCATTTACCCATTGAGGCGATCGGTGTTCCCTTTGCAGTATGGGCGCTGTTGCGCCAGCGCTATGTGGTCGGCACACTTTTTTATCTAGGCTCGTTGTGGGGAACAGCCATCACGGATGGCTACTTTTATCTATTAGGGCTAATTCCCTACTGGCGTCAGGTGATGCAGGTAGAGGTTAAAGATTCTTTGCCGATTTTGCAAACGGCGCTAGGTCAAATTCAAAATGCTAGCGGCGCGTTCTGGGCTGGCGCTCTAGTTCTCATTTTACTCGTCACGGGTCTAATGCCCCTTCTCATCAGTCCTGAAGTGCGTCGTGGACACGGTCACGCGGTTCACTGGTGGGCATTTATGGGCGCAGTGCTGAGTACGCTCTTGGTGGATGGTCTATTTTGGGTTGCGGTACGCTTTGCCTAAAACTTGTGAGTTGAGGGTGCCGTGACAGACAACTCAGATATCTCAGCGTTTCCATCGACTAAAAAAATGCTGCGAAAGCGCCTTTTGACGCAGCGTAAAGCCCTTTCGCCTCAAGACTGGCGCACTAAAAGTGATGCGATTTGTCAAAACTTAGCCCAGTTTGAGTGGGTACAAAATGCTCAAACCATTCTGGTTTATTTAAGCGATCGCCAAGAACCTAACCTCGCTCACCTCTGGACGCATCACTACCCCCACAAACGTTGGGGCATACCCAGATGTGTTGAAAAGAAATTGATTTGGCATGAGTGGCAACCCGCGCAGCCACAGCAGATCCGGCCTGGAGCCTACGGGATTTTAGAGCCTGTTTCTACACTGCCCGTCCTAGAAGCAAACGCAGTCGATCTGATATTGGTGCCTGCGGTGGGGTGCGATCGCCGTGGCTTCCGGCTAGGCTACGGCGGCGGCTTTTATGATCGGCTTTTGAGTGACTCAGCCTGGGCAAACATACCCACGATTGGTATTGTGTTTGAATTTGCATACCTCGAGCAGCTTACCCCCGACCCGTGGGATTGCCCGCTCAAAGCAGTCTGTACAGAAACGGGGATAGCCTTAAGTCGCTGAAACCATCATTTGTTTAGCAAGGTTTGAATCGTCTCTAGCAAGTGTGAAGGGTCGTAGGGGATACTCAGGTAGTCTGCTGCACCTAGTTTTTGAGCGAGTTGGCGGTATTCATCGCTGGTATGGCTACTTAAAATCAAGACCGGAACCTGAATCCAGCGTGGATCTTGAAGGCGATGACGCAGAAATTCAAATCCGTTGAGATTGGACATTTCGAGATCGCAAATGGTGAGGTGAATGTGGGGCTGCTGCTCTAGCTGGGCGATCGCCGCCTGACCGTCTTTGGCTTGCACAACGTAATATCCTGCCTCTTGAAGGGTGAGGCTTAAGATTTCACGAACGGTTTTAGAATCATCAACAACCAAAATGGTTTTGGGGGCATTCAACGTGGCATGGCCTATAGATTCGGTGGGAAGTGAACGTCCCTCAATCAAGCCGTTAACATCCACCACTTCAATCCAAGACCCGTCGTCCATACAGGTCCAGCCATAGCGGCAGTTGTGAGGGGTAAACGACAGCGCCTCCGGTTGACCGAGGGCTAATTCAGATTCCACAACAAGGCGATCAACTTCTAACGCCAAGGCTATCGGTGTAGGCTCATGCTTCAGCACCAAAACCAGTTCATCTGGCGGAATGGCGCTGTCTTTCAATGGCGCAATGGCGTTGCTCGGTCGCCAAAGATCGGCAAAGCGGTGAAGCACCAGCAAGCGATCTTGCCACAGCAGGTAATCTTGTCCATCTTTATGCTGCCGTTGACCAGGCTGGGGCAACACAATTTCTAAGATGCTTTGCGTCGCAACACAAAAAATCGCGTCGTGTGCTAAACCCGCCAAATGCTGGCTTAAATCGAGTGTGGCGGCAGCGGCGGGCGATCGCTCCATAGCATAGAAAGACTGAGTTTTAGTCCCTTCAGCCTCAGGCAATGTCTCTAGCGTAGATATTGCAGCAGTATCCAGCCGAACGGTAGCCGCATAGGCAACCTGAAACCCTGCTAACGCCACCGTGGCGATCGCCTCTGCGGCATGAGGGAAGGTGGCGATCGCACTCAGGGTCGCATCGGAAATGGCCTTTAGCTCAGCAAAATCGAGTCCATTACTCCACCACTGAATCCACTGGGCGGTTTGCTGCTGTAAAAGCTGCTGTCTCGCCTGAGGCCGAATCGGCTGTGCCAGCGTCAGCTTAAAAACGTCTAGCGCCTTAGGCATTAAGGCATTCAGGACAAATTCCCGTTGATGGGTGCCCTCAGGGTTTGTAGACTGTGAGCGATGCACAATTAAAGAGCATTGGAGGTTATCGCAGAAATGGTGCAGTAGATCTGAGACGGCTTCTCTCTGATCTTCAGCCAGATCTTCGCCATAGCATTCCAACAGCGAACCCAACCCTAACGCTAAAAGCTGAAGATCGAATAGCCCGACCTGACCCGCACCCTGATGAATGGCCTGGGCGCTGTGAGCAATCTTTTGGAGATTGAGGGGACTCGGTTCATGGGTCAAGAGCAGCAGCCCTTCTTCAAACTGCTGGAACAATTCCCCTGCTTCTGCTAAAAATAGCGCCACAGCCTGGTCATCAATGGAGCGCTCAGAGGCCGTCATCTCAACCACGCTCGTCGCTAGAAAGCGAGGTGAGCTGGTCTAATGTACTAGACAGGGCGATCGCCTGCTCAGATGCCTGGTTTGCACGGGAGGCAACCTCCAAAATAACCTGGTTCGCCGTTGCCGATGACTCCGCCTGAAGCTGAGTCGATTGACCCACAGATACAAGCCAAGACTGCATTTCAGCATGAGTTGAAAGCATTTGCTCCAAGGTTTGCTTGGTCTGGTCTAAGCGCTGTAGTTCGGGTTGAATTTGCTCGGCGTCCTGCTGTGCTGCTGCCACCGTCCCTGAGAGGTGCATTTGAAGCGTACTTAAAACACTCGTTAAATCCGCAATTTTTGTGTCAAGCTGACGGGCTAAATCCAGCACCTTCTCACCAATGCTGGCAAAATCTTGGGCAGAATCTCCCATCCGGGTTGCTTCTAAGGCAGCATTCATTGCCTGAAGCTTCATCTGTGAGGTGATTTGATTAATAAATTGCGTCGTCTCTGAGAGCTTTTGAGTAGGTTCACTGAGCTGGCGAACTTTCTCGGTTGTGGCCTTGAGGCCATCCTGGGTCGTGGAAAGATTCTGCTCTAGGGTTTCTATCAGTCGCTGACCTTGCTGGAGTAGCTCATGGGTGTGTTCCCCGTGAGCTGCCTGCTGCGCCAAAGAGGACTGCATACTCTGTGTTTCAGTCATCATCAGCTTGATATGGTGATAGAGCGTCGTCACGCCCTCCATCTGCCCTAGCATCTGAGCCGATAGTTCCTTGACCGCAGGGTCGCTGTGCTGGAGCCAGTCCGAGATCTGGTGCTGGAGGATTTCGCGCTGCTGGCGCTGGTCTTCAGAGACGGTTTCAGACGTTTGGTAGGCTTGTTCTACTTGATCTAAAAGGCGGGCATGATCCAGGGCAAAACCAACCTGCACCGCAATCTGACTAAAGAAATCAATCTCAGAAGGTTGCCAGTCTCGTGGCCCAGAACACTGGTGAGCAATCAGTAGACCAAAAAGCTGATCGCCTTTGAGAATCGGCGCGACGAGGTTAGCCCTTACGCTAAACGGCTCAAGCTGGCTCAGGTGGCAGCGGGTTAGTCCCTCCGTCTCAATATTGGCAGTGGCCTTCACCCGCCCATCTCGATACTGATCGATATAGCCTTCTGTAAAGCAGGGGTCTTTAATTTTCGCCCACAGCGCCTTGGGGTACCCGGGCAGAACAGCTTCAGCAACGACCGTACCGTACCATTCCGCGTCAAAGCTATACACAATCACGCGGTCTGCCTGGAGCGCCCGACGTACCTCTGTGACGGTGGTTTTAACCACATCATCTTCAACCAAGGAGGTTCGGATTTGACGTGTAATATCAGCTAAGGCTTTAGACTGGACACTTTCAGCATTGACCTGCTCTAGCAAGCGCGCGTGATCGATGGCAAAACCCACCTGTGTCGCAATTTGAGCAAACCAATCTATTTCGGCAGGTAGCCAGTTGCGCGGCGCAGAACACTGGTGGGCAATTAACAGGCCAAAGAGCTGCTCGTCTTTAATGATGGGCGCGACAAGATTGGCTTTAACAGCGAAGGGTTCTAGCTGCTGGAGATGGCATCGTGTTAAACCTGCCTCGTAGATATTGGGGGTCGCCTGCACCCGACCGGACTGATATTTTTCGACGTAGCCTTCTGCAAAGCAGGGGTCTTTAATTTTCGCCCACAATGCTTTGGGGTACCCAGGCAGAACCGCCTCCGCAACAATGGTGCCGTACCATTGCGGGTCAAAGCTATACACAATCACGCGGTCAGTATTAATCGCCTTGCGGACTTCATTGACCGTCACTTTCAGCACATCTTCTATATTGAGGCTTGTGCGGATGCGTCGCGTAATGTCAATAAAAAGCTGCGCCTGCGTTGCGCGCTGATCGATGTCGCCTAGCAGACGGGCATAGTCTAGGGCAACCCCAACTTGCGACGCAATTTGGGCAAACAAATCAACTTCAACGGTCTGCCAAAATCGAATATCTGAACACTGATGGGCAATCAGGAGGCCAAAAAGCTGGTTATTTTGAATAATGGGCGCAACCAAATTGGCTTTTACGCCAAATCGCTCCAGCAAGCCCACATGACAGTCACCCAAGTTAGCCGTATAGATGTTATCAATGGCTCGCACTCGGCCTTGGCGATATTTTTCAATATACCCTTCTGAAAAACAGGGGTCATGGACAGTGGACCACAGCAATTTAGGCCAGCCTTGGGCCACCGATTCTTCTACAAAAACGCCTTCTCCACTCTGCTGAAACCGGAACACCGTCACGCGATCGGCTCTAAAACGCTGTCGTACTTCCGTCACGGCAATGCGCAAGGCATCTTCTTCAGAACGCGCCTCTCGCAGACGCTGAGTCATCTCCATGATGATTTTTAGATGCTCTGCTTCGGCTTCTTGATTCGAGAGCAGTTGAGGAAGCTGTTGATCTAAAACATTGAGGTTGGCATTTAGAGTCATCAGATCATTTTCACCCTCAGCCCGATCTTTAGAAGACAGGTCTTCTCGTCGAAGCCGATTGAGGAGGGCATTAGAGGTAGCGGCAGCGGTCGTGATTTCGCGGGTGGCACGACGGGCAAATAGGGTGGCGATCGCCCCTGTCGCAATTGCTACCCCGACGGCTCCCAGCCCCAAGGTTTTGCTAGTCTGCTGAATTTCTTCTGGGGAG
>JAGVDA010000144.1 GCA_020058975.1 Thermosynechococcus sp. WC_1
CTCAGGCTCCTAAGTCTAACTATGCGGTAACGGGTTTATACTTTTACGATAATCAGGTGGTTGAGATTGCAGCTCAGCTACAGCCGTCGCCAAGAGGAGAGCTAGAGATTACGGATGTTAATAAGGTGTATTTGGCGAAAGGGCAGCTTAAGGTTGAAACTTTGGGGCGTGGCGTAGCATGGTTAGATACAGGAACCCATGAGAGTTTGCTCCAGGCTTCGGCTTTTGTCGAAACCATTGAGCAGCGACAAGGACTAAAGATCGCTTGTATTGAAGAAGTTGCCTATCGAATGAAGTATATTTCTGGAGAGCAGGTCAAGGACTTGAGTCAGGATTTACTGAAAAACGGATATGGTCAGTATTTATTGAAAATGATCAAAAGTCGGCATGACCTATGAAAGCTTTGAATGTAAATACATTTGAGGTACATGCTACGGTGTACACACAAGTCTTAAAGTTTCCTTCTTATATAGATTTTTGCCATAAATTGATTCATCGATCCCCTCTCGGGAGGGGTAGGGGTGGGTTAGTCATGGCGCTACTGGTTAACCCACCCCGCCCTACGGGCACCCCTCCGAGGAGGGGATTTTTCTTAAACTTGTGTACACCGTTAGGAGGTACAGGAGAGTAATATCAGAAAAGTTGATGCTCCCCGTCGTATTCTTTTGACAGCAGCAGCTAGTGCTATGTCATAATTCCTAAGCGTTTCGAGATAATCCTTGTAAGTAAACCGTCTATTATGAGCACATACAGCATTTTTACTTCAGAATCTGTTTCGGAAGGTCATCCTGATAAGGTGGCAGACCAGATCTCCGATGCGATTTTAGACGCAATGTTGAAAGACGATCCCCATTCTCGGGTTGCTGTTGAAACAATGGTAAAAACGGGCATGGTTGTGGTGGCAGGGGAGGTTCGCACCAGCACCTATGTTGACCTTGAAGACATTGTCCGTCAGGTCATCTTAGACATTGGTTATAACAGCTCTGACATTGGTTTTGATGGAGCCTCTTGCGCGGTCTTAAATGCGATCGGCAAGCAGTCTGCCGATATTGCGATGGGTGTGGACGAAGCCGAGAACAAAGATCTTGGCGCAGGTGACCAAGGTTTGATGTTTGGCTACGCTACCAATGAAACCGATGTTTTAATGCCTGCTCCAATTTACTACTCTCATCGTTTGGTCGAACGCCAAGCCCATCTACGCAAAAGCGGCGTTCTGCCTTGGCTACGCCCCGATGCTAAAAGTCAGGTCACGCTCCGCTATGAGGATGGCAAACCTGTAGCGATTGATGCTGTGGTTATCTCGACTCAACATGACCCTGACATTAGCTTGAGCGATATCCGTGAAGCGGTGATGGAAGAGATTGTGAAGCCAGTGCTGCCCAATGAATGGCTTCATGCTGGTACGCAATACCACATCAATCCTACAGGCCAGTTCATTATTGGTGGACCTGTCGGGGACTGCGGTGTGACGGGAAGGAAAATCATTGTTGATACCTACGGTGGAATGGCTCGTCATGGAGGAGGAGCCTTCTCAGGTAAAGATCCTTCCAAAGTGGATCGTTCCGCTGCCTATGCTGGGCGCTACGTGGCTAAAAACATTGTTGCTGCTGGCCTTGCTGACCTTTGTGAAATTCAAATTTCGTATGCGATCGGTGTGGCAGAACCTACCTCAATTTCTGTCAATACTTTTGGGACAGGGAAGATTGCAGATGAGGCCATTGAAGCATTAGTACGCAAACATTTTGATCTCCGCCCCCGTGGATTGATTGACATGCTAGATCTTAAAAGGCCTATCTATCAACAAACGGCTGCCTATGGTCACTTTGGTCGTGAGCTGCCTAATTTTACCTGGGAAAAGACCGATAAGGCTGCTGCTCTCAGCGCTGCTCTATAAATAACCTAAGGAATCTATGCCAACACAAGTTTTAACCAAAGACTACAAAGTTGCTGATATTAGTTTGGCAGAATGGGGTCGCAAAGAAATTGCGATCGCCGAAAGCGAAATGCCCGCGCTGATGAAGATTCGTGCCAAGTATCGCGCCGAAAAGCCATTGTCGGGAGCCAAAATCATTGGCTGCATCCACATGACCATTCAGACCGCCGTACTCATTGAAACCCTTCAAGAACTCGGTGCAGACGTGCGCTGGTCCTCTTGCAATATTTTTTCGACCCAAGACCATGCCGCCGCAGCCATTGCCGCATCAGGTACCCCCGTCTATGCCTGGAAGGGCGAAACCGAAGAAGAATACATGTGGTGTATTGAGCAAACCTGCCGCACCCCAGAAGGCAAACTGTGGGATGCCAACATGATTTTGGATGATGGTGGCGACCTCACCGGATATATCCACGAAACATACCCTCAAATGCTTCCTGCCATTCATGGCGTAACCGAAGAAACCACCACAGGGGTTCACCGTCTCCTTGAGATGATGGAAAAAGGCGAACTAAA
The DNA here is from genome assembly GCA_020058975.1 of Thermosynechococcus sp. WC_1. Classification (GTDB taxonomy): domain Bacteria; phylum Cyanobacteriota; class Cyanobacteriia; order Thermosynechococcales; family Thermosynechococcaceae; genus JAAURS01. The sequence goes on from JAGVDA010000144.1 coordinate 2,450, forward strand.
AATCCCCGCCGTCAACGTGAATGACGCCGTTACCAAAGCTAAGAATGACAATAAGTATGGCTGTCGCCACAGCCTCAATGATGCGGTCAAGCGTGGTACCGACCACCTGATGGCAGGTAAAAAAGCCCTCGTGATTGGCTATGGTGATGTGGGCAAAGGGTCTGCTGCCTCCCTGCGCCAAGAAGGCATGATTGTTAAGGTGTCAGAAATCGACCCCATCTGCGCCATGCAGGCTTGCATGGACGGTTTTGAGCTAGTGTCGCCTTACATCAACGGCATTAACGATGGCACCCCCGCCTCCATCGACAAAGATTTATTGGCAAAGACCGACCTCTTGGTCACAACCACAGGCAACAAAAATGTTTGTGATGCCAATATGCTTAAAGCCATCAAGGCAGGGGCTGTTGTGTGCAACATTGGTCACTTTGACAATGAAATCGACACCGCCTTTATGCGTCGCGAATGGCGCTGGGATGAAGTGAAGCCACAGGTGCATCAGGTTTATCGCAGCAATGATGCGCACGACTTCCTGATTCTGCTGTCGGAAGGACGTTTGGTGAACCTGGGCAATGCGACAGGCCACCCCTCCCGGATTATGGATGGATCCTTTGCGAACCAGGTGCTGGCTCAGATGTTCTTATTTGAGCGTAAATTTGCTGACTTACCCGAAGCCGAAAAA
>JAGVDA010000334.1 GCA_020058975.1 Thermosynechococcus sp. WC_1
AATTTAGGAACCTCCGTTGCGCTTTAAGGGCTGAAAATTAAGGCGAATGACTTTTTTGTGAGGCCGATTAATGAGGTGACGGCATCATTTCTATGGGGGGTTGGCTTGCGCTTTCGTCGGCGATCGCCGTTAACCCTCAGAAATCTTGATCCAGCCAGGAATGTTAACATAGAGCCATTACAGCCGACGTAATGATCCATCTCCTTGAGAGTCTATTTTTATGTATCTCACGGCAGAACAATTTGAAACGCGGATGCCTGATGCATCCTTACTCTTTAGTGACGAGCCTGAGATGGAAAGTTCCCTGCACTATACTCAGCTCATGATGCTGGTGAGCTGTCTTGAGTGGCTGTGGCGTGACCGGGACGATTTTTTTATTGGTGCCAATCTCACCATTTACTTTAGCCGTCAGCAGCTTCGTAACCGAGATTTTCGGGGGCCAGACCTATTTCTTGTTCAGCCGACGACCCGCACCCCTCGACCTTCTTGGGTCGTGTGGGAAGAAGAAGGGCGCTACCCGAACCTCATTATAGAACTGCTCTCTGACTCCACCGCTTCGATAGATCGAACGCTTAAGAAAAACCTCTACCAAGATCGATTCCGCACCCCAGAATACTTTTGGTTTTCCCCCGACACGCTTGAATTTGAAGGGTTTCGCTTAATGGGAAAAACCTATCAACCCATCATCGCCAATCCCCAGGGTTGGCGATGGAGTGAAGAGTTAGGACTTTACTTAGGCATTGACCAAGAAAAACTGCGCTACTTTACCGCTGATCTCCAAATGGTTCCTACACCTGCTGAAGCAGCGACACTTGAAGCTCAGCGCATGGAGGCTGAAGCCAAACGCGCAGATGCTGAAGCCAAACGTGCAGATGCTGAAGCTCAACGCGCAGATGCTGAAGCTCAACGCGCAGATGCTGAAGCTCAACGCGCAGAGATAGAAATGCAACGTGCAGAGATAGAGACGAAACGTGCAGATGCTGAATTACAAAAATCAGTCAAGTTAGCCGAAAAGCTCCGTGAACTTGGGGTAGATCCTACTCAGATTTAAGGCTGGGCTTTACTTAAGCGATCGCACTTGGCTCTGCACCCTTTCCGCCTGTCCTTGATTTCCCTGTTTTCTGTACAGCGAAGTGGCCTGGGTGAAATCTTCTCTGGCTTTATCATTCTGCTTGAGGCTGACGTAGGCTTCTGCCCGTCTTAAGTAGGCTAGCGGCTGAGACTCATCAATTTTGATGAGTGCGGTGTAGTCTGCGATCGCCAAATCCGTCTGACCATTCACCTGAAGCGTCATGCCGCGATATAGGTACGCAAAGGTATTTTCGGGGTTGAGCTGAAGCGTTTTTGAGAAATCGGCGATCGCATTTTTATAGTCTTTGAGCTTTCGGTAGGCTAAACCACGATTGTAGTAGGCATATTCATTGAGATCATAAAGCTCAAGGGCTTTGGTGTACGCCTCAACCGACTCAGCATATTTACCCTCTGCAAACGCGCGATCGCCTTGACGGACATACACTGAAGCCGTTGCGCCAGAAGGTGGGGCTGGGTCAGCAGACTTTACCGGAACGGAAGACGACGGCGCACTTAAAGACTGTCCGGAAGCACTTTGCGCAACCATTGCGCCGGTTACTAAGAAAACTAAAATTGCCAATGACCGTATTGTTTTCAAACTATCTCACCCTTGATCGAGAACAGAGCAGAGTTTCGTTGAACCCTGATTAGCACTTTGACCCCTTGGACTACGTTGAGTTCCACAGCATAGGTTGATTGAAAGTAAAAGCTTTGCTTAATTTACGTATCAATTCTACATATTTTGTTAGCATGAAGGACGAATGGTTGATTGCCTATCAGTGCCTATTGCAACCTTTGAAACACTGCTTATCTTTAAACATGGTGTTATAAAGGGTGTTTATTAACCTTAAACGCCATACTCAAATTAACCTAAGGAATCTATGCCAACCCAAGTTTTAACCAAAGACTACAAAGTTGCTGATATTAGTTTGGCGGAATGGGGTCGCAAAGAAATTGCGATCGCCGAAAGCGAAATGCCCGCACTCATGAAAATTCGTGCCAAATACAGCGCCGAGAAGCCATTGTCGGGTGCCAAAATCATTGGCTGCATCCACATGACCATTCAGACCGCCGTCCTCATTGAAACCCTTCAAGAACTCGGTGCAGACGTGCGCTGGTCTTCTTGCAATATTTTTTCGACCCAAGATCACGCTGCCGCTGCCATTGCCGCCGCAGGTACCCCCGTCTATGCCTGGAAGGGCGAAACCGAAGAAGAATACATGTGGTGTATCGAGCAAACCTGCCGTACCCCCGAAGGCAAACTGTGGGATGCCAACATGATTCTGGATGATGGTGGCGACCTTACTGGGCATATCCACGACACCTACCCCCAAATGCTCGCTTCCATTCATGGCGTAACCGAAGAAACCACTACAGGCGTTCATCGCCTCCTGGAGATGTTGGAAAAAGGCGAACTAAAAATCCCCGCCATCAACGTCAACGACGCTGTCACCAAAGCCAAAAACGACAACAAATATGGTTGCCGTCATAGCTTGAATGACGCAATTAAACGCGGTACAGACCACTTAATGGCTGGTAAAAAAGCCGTTGTGATTGGCTACGGCGACGTGGGCAAGGGTTCTGCGGCGTCTCTGCGTCAAGAAGGAATGATTGTTAAGGTTACAGAAATCGACCCCATCTGCGCGATGCAAGCCTGCATGGACGGTTTTGAATTGGTGTCGCCTTACATCAACGGCATTAATGATGGCACTCCAGCCTCTATCGACAAAGATTTATTGGGGAAGACAGACCTCTTGGTCACAACCACAGGCAATAAAAATGTTTGTGATGCCAATATGCTCAAAGCTCTCAAAGCAGGGGCTGTTGTGTGCAACATTGGTCACTTTGATAATGAAATCGACACTGCGTTTATGCGTCGCGAATGGCGTTGGGATGAAGTGAAGCCCCAAGTGCATCAGGTTTATCGCAGCAATGATGCGCACGACTTCCTCATTCTGCTATCAGAAGGACGTTTGGTGAACCTGGGAAATGCGACAGGTCACCCCTCCCGGATTATGGATGGATCCTTTGCGAACCAGGTGCTGGCTCAGATGTTCTTATTTGAGCGTAAATTTGCTGACTTACCCGAAGCCGAAAAA
>JAGVDA010000142.1 GCA_020058975.1 Thermosynechococcus sp. WC_1
CATGCCGCTGCCGTCAGCACCACTCAAAAATGGCAGCACCTTGCCCAACAGAGAGCCAGATGAGCCTTTCGTATAGTTGCGGATGATCGACTCTTTCTTTAGCGCAGCCATTTTGACGGTTTGCTGCACTGCGTCCTGATAATTGCCGAGGGAATCGACCAGCTTAGAGGCTTTAGCTTGAGATCCAGTGTAAATTCGCCCATCGGCTAGTTTTCTAAGTTCTGGTAAGGCAATCCCCCGCCCTTCAACAATGGAGGCTAAAAACTGTTCGTAGGAATCGGTGACAATCCCCTGAAGAATTTGACGCTCATCGGCGGTGGCGCTTCTAAATGGTGACAAAATATCTTTGTACTGACCACTTTGAACGGTACCTGACTGTACGCCAAATTTATCCAGTAGGCCACTAATATTTTGGGTGCGAATCACTACCCCAATAGAACCCGTGAGCGTAGAGGGGTTAGCAACAATATGGTTTGCGGCACTCGCGATATAGTAGCCGCCAGAGGCCGCAACATCCCCAAGACTTGCGACAATTTTGATTTTGGTTTCTTTACGAACGCGCATCAGTTCATGATAGACAGACTGAGATGCCGCAGCAGTGCCGCCAGGGCTATTGATTCGCAGCAGAATGGCTTTAACCTTATCTTTGCGGGCTTTTTGAATGGCTTCAAGCAGCGTGTTGGCACTGGCTCCACCCGACGATCCAAATGCTCCTGCGCTGGCTGTATCGCTAATGCTGCCGTAAACGTCAATGAGTGCGATATCTGCCGCTCGACTTTGCTCAGAACCTCTTAAAGAAGATCCCAAAATCCAATTGCCCAATGCGGCAACAAGGCAAATCACAATCAAAAGCGTAACGAGCAGACGGTTAAGGCGCATACGGAGTGAGTCCAAGTACATGATTCAGCGTAGCCCAAAAGTCTGTGGGGAACATAGAATGCTGTTAAGTCCTTCGCTGACGATTTGACTTGAGACAAGAACATTCAATTGCAATGAGTATGTATACCGTGCCGTTAGGTGAAAATATTTTTGTCGCGAGCGTGTTTAAGATTTCGCCGCTGGTGCGCGGGGCGCTTTGGAGCCTATATATTGCGCTGATGCTGCCGCTGCCTTTTTTAGCACGGCTAAATGGCACAGTAGATTCCCCGATGGCGTTTCAAGACTCTATGCTTTGGTTGGGTCTGGCGCTAGTCAGCGGCGGTGTTTTGCTGCATATGGCGTTGAGTGAGCAGGTGCATTTGAATGAGACTGGCATTGCAGTTTGCTATCCCTGGTGGGTGCCAGCGCCCCTCAGACGAGATTGGGCTTTAGATTGGACTGACATTGAAGATTTTAAGGCTCGTTCTACGGGTCAAGGGGGACTGGTGTACTATCTGGTTTCTAAGCAGCGCAACGGCTTTTTGCTGCCGATGCGGATTGTCGGGTTTCACCGGATGTTGAGGCTGATTGAGATCAAAACGGGGATCGATACTCAGGATGTGAAGCCGCTGGCTCAGCCTTGGATGTATGCGGCGTTGCTAGGAGTGGCGGGTTTACTGGCGATCGCCGATTTCTGGGTCATTTATACTGTGCTAACGCAGCCAGTCGGGGTCTAGCCCTTTCATGGATCACCCCAACACAACCCTAGGAATGGCTGAATTAGAACTAGAGCAAGTTAGCGTTGTGAGTGGACTCGGTCACACTCGTTTACTCAACCAAATTTCGTTTCGCATTGAGCAGCCTGGTTCAAGAATTGGCATTGTGGGGGCATCGGGTTCTGGCAAAACGACGCTGCTGAGACTGCTCAACCGTTTGATAGACCCAACTGAAGGTCGCATGTTGTGGCAAGGCCAGCCGAGTAAAAATCTCCCAGCGCCTACTCTGCGTCAGCAGATCATGCTGGTGCCCCAAGAATCTCAGCTCTTAGGCATGACGGTTGAGCAGACGCTTGCCTATCCACTCCAGCTTCAGAAGTTGCCCGTGGCAGAAATTCAGCAGCGAATGGAACGTTGGGAGCAGCGTCTAGATATCCCTTCAGAATGGATGTTGCGGGGGGCGCTGGAGCTATCGGTTGGTCAGCGGCAGTGGGTAAGTATATGTCGCGCTTTGATTGCACAACCTCAAATGCTTTTGCTAGATGAGCCGACCTCTGCGCTAGATCCAGGCAGAATTGAGCTTTTATGCAATATCCTTCGGCAACTGAAGTGTTCTGTGTTGATTGTGAGCCACCAGTACTCGGTTTTACAGCGTTTGTGCGATCGCATCCTCTGGATTGATCAAGGCCAACTAAGAAAAGATAAACCCGCGCAAGACATCAACTGGCGTGAAATTCAGACCGTGCTGTCTGAAAAAGCAGCAGCTTCCGCAGACTGGATAGATTTCAACTAGCCCTAAACTATCCCAAAGAAGCCTTTGGTGAAGCATCTGCTCGATACCCAAAGCGCTGTTCTTCGTGGGCCACGGTTGAAGAATCTTCAGGGGGCTGAGATTCGGACCATACGCGAGACGATTTAGCCCCAGTGGTCAAAAATTCAAGATTGAGGCGGTATCCCACATTGCGAACCGTTTGAATGAGCTGAGGCTGCTGGGGATCTAGCTCAATTTTTTTGCGCAGAGACAGAATATGCGTATCCACCGTTCGGGGGTTATCAATGTTGTCTGGCCACGCCCGCTGCAATAGCTCTAGGCGGCTAAGGGCAATCCCTTCAGCCTGGGCAAGCACATACATCAGGCTAAACTCCTGAGGCGTTAAGTCCATTAGCTCATGGTTGTAGTGCACCCGTCGCTGCACCAAGTCAATGCGAAGGTCGCCATAGCGAAGCTGCACGGGCAGTACCGATCGGCATCGACGGCTGACTGCCTCTACCCGTGCCAAAAATTCTTGAATCCCAAAAGGCTTTTTGAGGTAGTCATCTGCACCCGCCTTGAGCGCGCTTACCACATCTACCTCGCTCACCAACGCCGAGAGCATCACGACCAGAGGGCGCTGCTGACGATGAAGCCAGCGACAAAACTCTAGCCCATCACCATCTGCCAAATCTGAATCGACCACGACTAAATCGGGCTGCTGGCGGTGATACACGTCTCGTGCCTGTCGTACCCCTGAGGTCAGATGGACGGTGTACCCTGTTTGCTGTAGATGCCAGCCAAGGAGCGATCGCAGGTGCGGGTTGCCTTCAACAATTTGAATGTGGATGATGCCCACTACGTCCAACGTCCTTCATAGATTTGGAGCCATTGACCCTTAAAATAACAAAAAAAGACCAACCTTTCGGTAGTTGTAGTTACTTAAGTCTTTGACATTAGAGCCTTGCTCGTGCGGTATTTGTTGTCCCATCATAGGGGATCTGACCACTATTGCAGACCCAGCCAAGCCAGAAAGGTTTGATGGGTTAAAACCTCCAGCAGCAGCAAAATAACCAGCCCAATCATGGCAAAACGACCGTTGATCTGCTCTGCATAAGCTGTCCAGCCTAGCTTGGGTTCGGGTTGACTCAAGTTAAGCTTCTGAGATTCATCTCCGCTGGATAAATTGGGTGATTGAGGCACTTGGGTCATAAGAGACGATCCTTTAGTGAGTGATGTTTTCAGTTTAATTGTCTGAATGAGCGCACCCACAGTTTGAGTATCGCCAGATGGCTCAAACGCTGCGGGGAATTTACCTTTGGCAAGCATTCTAATCCCTAACGGTATTAAGCTCAAAAGGCCGTTGAGGTCGCGCAAACGGTTCCCCATTACCGTCAGACCAAATCGACGTTCATCAATCCAACCCCCTTGAGTGACTAAATCAATCATGGCTCTGCGATGCCGCACAGATCTTGGCTCTGACGGGGCGGACGGTTGAGCCAATCGCTGAGACTTAATTTGAGTGATTTGGTCGAGGGGGGCAACATCCATTGGGCAGGCTGAGTTGCAGTTAAAGCAGCGTGTGCATCCCCATACGCCCGATAAATCTTGTGTATATTGGGCAAGACGTTCGGAAGTCTGATCGTCACGGGTATCGGCTAGCATGCGGTAGGCTTTTGCCAGAGCATGAGGGCCTACAAACTCTGGCGTGACGCTTTTGGCATTGCACTCAGAGTAGCAGGCACCGCACATAATACAGTTGCCAACCTGATTAAGGGCCGCTCGCTCGACGGGAGTCTGCAAAAATTCGCGCTTTGGAATAGAACGCGCAGCGGTACTGATATAGGGGTCAACCTGCGCCAGGTTTTGCCAAAACTGATTCATTTCCACGACTAAGTCTTTAATCACGGGGAAATTATGGAGGGGCTGAATTTCAATAGTGGGTGGCGGCGGCGGCGCTTCTGACTGGGCAGCACCATCAGCGATCGCAGGGTAGGCTAAAGCAGCCAGCTTTACCTCAGCTTGAAGGGTCTGCTTACAGGCGAGAGCAGGCCGACCATTCACCCGAATGGCACAGCTTCCACAGATGGTATTTCGACAGTTTTTGCGGAACGCAAGGGAGCCATCTTGTTCCCACTTAATTTGGTTGAGGCATTCCAAAATCGTGGTGTTGGGACTGGCCTCAAGCACAAATGTCTCAACCCGAGGAGCATTCTCCGCAGCCGTCTGACGCTGAATCTGAAAACAAACCTGCATTCTGATCGCTCTCTATCTAGGGTTGAATCGGCATTGATCGCTCTCACCCTCTATCGTAAGAGAAACCTCGGTTGGTGAATACTCTAAATTAATGCCTGTTTATCTATTTTGGGGTGATGATGAATTCCGTCTTCAAAAGGCGGTGAAGACGCTTGAAGATCGCGTTTTAGATTCGACCTGGAAAAGCTTTAACTACGACAAGGTAGAAAGCGGCAGCAGCGCGTCCGGCACAGATGCGCTGATTCAGGGGCTTAACTTAGCGATGACGCTGCCGTTTGGACAGGGCGATCGCCTAGTGTGGCTGGTCAACCCGCCGTTGACAGGGCAAGACTCATCGGCCTTTTTGGCAGAACTGGAGCGATCTCTGTCGGTTTTACCCGCCTCCTCTCACCTGCTGTTTACCTATGACGGCAAGCCCGATGGTCGCAGTAAAATCACAAAATCGTTACAGCAGATCGGCACTGTCGAAGAATTTACGCTGCCGCCACCCTGGAAAACGGACATTATTCTCAAGACGGTTCAGCAAACGGCAAAGCAGCTCAATGTGCCTATGACAGACGCAGCAGTAGAGCTGTTGGCAGATGCCGTCGGTAACGACACCCGTCTGCTATACAGCGAACTAGAGAAGCTAAAGCTTTATGTAACCCAGCCAGATGGATCGGTGCGAACCGTTGACCCTACTGTGGTGACAGCGCTGGTGCATACCACTCAGCAAAGTAGCCTAGAGTTGGCAAATTGGGTTCGTCAAGGTTCGGCCGATAAGGCCTTGGGGGTTCTCGACGACCTGTTGCGCCATAATGAGCCGCCCTTGCGAATCTCGGCAACGCTGATCAAGCAGTTTCGGACGTGGCTATGGGTGAAGCTCATGCAGGCTTCTGGAGAACGTGACGAGCGCGTGATTGCGAAGGCCGCAGATATTGCGAACCCCAAACGGATTTATTTTTTAAGTCAAGATGTCAAAGCACTTGCGCCTAAGCAGCTTCAGCAGACTTTAGCGATTTTGCTAGCGTTAGAAGCAGCATTGAAACAGGGGCAAGAGGCGAAAGGGACGCTGCAAACCAAGGTGATTGAGCTGTGCCAAGCCTGCCAGAAAAGTTAGCGCTCTTAATTGTGCAAACAGGTTAAGAATCAAATCATGGCAGGGCTAACAACTTTAAGAAGGGGCGGTGCAATAGCTCGGCTGTATCAAATCAGTTTTCTCTATATTTTCAGGAACTTCTGACTCAAAACCCGCTTCAGTATAGACAAAGAGATTAAGATTTTATTGCCTGAGTGATCGGCTGTCATGACCTATTCTGAATTGTTACGCCCTATGGTTTCTGGTTCTGCGCTCAAAGGGTGGGGGATTTTTATATTGGTCTGCGGTGCATGGCTGACAGGCGTTGTGCCCAGTTGGTCGGGTCGAGTCGAGTCACAAGTGGTCTGGTCTTCGACGGCCTTTGCACAATCGAATGGCAAAATCCGTAACTATGCTGGGGCTGTACTAGAAATCGAACCGCTCCGAAAAAGAGCCTACCGTGAGGTTCGCCGAATGATGAATGGGACTTTACCCAATGATGTTTGTCGCCAAGGTCAGCTCCCTGGCAATGTCCGGTCAATCTGTACAGACTTTTTTGATGAATCGGCTAACATCATTCGCAAAAATAACCTGTCGATTGGGGAATTTAATGAATTTACCCAGAGAAGCCAATCTGATTCAGGTTTGATGAACCAGATTCAGCAGGAGCTAATTCGTTTACAGCAGCGTTAACTCAATGCGTTGATTAGGGCGAGAGCAAGATACCCGATGGTCCAAAGCACCCCGCCATAATAATGCCTAAAATGGAGCCAGCAATGACCTGAATGGGGGTGTGCCCCAACAGCTCTTTAAGGCGATTTTCGTTGAAAACCGGATGCTCTTGAAAGACTTCATCAATAATTTGGTTAAGCACCCGCGCTTGTTTGCCTGCGGCCTGTCGTACCCCTGCTGCGTCATACATGACGATGACGGCAAAAATGGTGGCGATCGCAAATTCAATGCCGTCCCACCCTTTCACTTGCCCCACCCCAGCGGCTAATGCCGTCACCAAGGCAGAATGAGAACTAGGCATACCGCCCGTGCCCACCAAAACGCGGAAGTTGATTTTACGGTTTTTTATAAATTCAAGCGGGAGCTTTAGGGCTTGGGCGGTAATGGTTGAGGCGATCGCCACTAGCAAAACGCGATTATGAATAATGCTGCCAAAGTCTTGCATCGGTGCGAGTCCTAACGTCTCAAAAAGATGTAGTGCGTAAATTGGCAAAATAGGTGTACCCCAATAAACCAGCCAAAAATGACCGCTAAGATCTGCGATTGGTAATATAGTCGGCGATCGCAATTAAAGGCAGTGCCCTAGCGCCAAACGGTTCAAGCACCGCCTTCGCCGCCTCAACCAACTGCTGAGCCTGCCGTCTCGACTCATCTATGCCCCATAGACTCGGATAGGTCGCTTTTTGAGCCGTCAGATCTTTGCCAGCGGTTTTACCCAGCTCTTCGTCGGTGGCCGTAATATCTAGCACGTCATCTACAATCTGAAACGCTAGACCAATATTGCGGGCATACTGTGTCAGCTTTGCCAGCGTCTCGTCATCTGCACTGGCTAACTCTGCGCCCGAAACAACGGATGCTTCGAGTAGCGCCCCTGTTTTATGAGTATGGATGAAGTTCAGGGTTTTGACAGTAATATCTGCCGCCCCTTCACAGTCGAGATCCACCACCTGACCGCCGACTAAACCCGTCGCCGCCACCGCATTGCCCAACCGCGCCACTACCTTGAGCAGTCGTTCTGGCGCAACGCCCTTGGTGTGAACCGCCAGGTACTCAAAGGCATAGGCTAACAGCCCATCGCCTGCCAGAATGGCGATATCTTCGCCATAGACTTTATGATTCGTCAGCTTACCGCGCCGATAGTCATCGTTGTCCATGGCAGGCAGGTCATCGTGAATCAGCGACATGGTGTGGATCATTTCTAGGGCGCAGGCCGTGGGCATTGCCATCTCAATGGATCCACCTGTCAATTCACAGGTTGCAAGGCACAAAATGGGTCTAAGCCGCTTACCGCCTGCCATCAGCGAGTAGCGCATGGCTTCATAAATTTTTTCAGGATAGATCACCTCAATTGAGGCATTTAGGGCAGACTCTACCTGTTCTCGACGCTGATTCAAGTAGCCCTTTAGGTCAAAAGCATCTGCATCCGTTGAAGCTTCTGAGCGACTAGATAAAGGGGCAGCAGAAGTTTGGTCTGCGGACATCATGATGAAAATCCTTCCTGGTTAATCCTTGTTAAAGGGAATGACAGCCATGCAGGGCACGAGGCCACTCGCATGGTTTAGCCTACCCTTACCGCTGGGTTGGAGTTTCATCATTGTATGATGCTTTGCACCTCTGGCAGTAGCTCCACGTTGTGTTCTCGAGCAGCATTGCTACCGTCATGGCTCCTACTCCCCCAGGCACGGGGGTAATATAGCTAGATCGGGGCTGAACGTTTGCAAAGTCTACATCGCCTACTAAACGAGCTTTGCCGGATTCATCTTGGACTCGGTTAATGCCCACATCAATCACAATCGCCCCAGGTTTCACCATATCTGCGGTAATCAAATTAGGCTGTCCGACGGCGGCGACGACAATATCTGCGGCTAATACGGTGGCTTTAAGATCTGGGGTTTTAGAATGAGCCATTGTGACCGTTGCATTGGCATCGAGCAGCATGAGAGCGATGGGTTTACCCACTAAAATACTGCGGCCTATGACTACGGCATGTTTGCCTTGCGGGCTGAGTTGGTACTGCTCTAGCAGCCGCATAACACCCGCAGGGGTACAGCTTTTTAGCCCTGGCTCTTTGCGAACCAGTCGCCCTAGGTTCATGGGGTGAAGGCCATCCGCGTCTTTTTCTGGCAAGATTTCGTACAGTAGTGCCTCGGCATCTAGGTGATTGGGCAGGGGCAACTGTACCAAAATGCCGTCCACGCGCTCATCTGCATTGAGCTGATGGATCACTTGAGTAAGTTCTGCTTGAGACACATCCGCCGGAAAGTGATGCCCAAAGGATGCAATGCCCACTCTTTCACAGGCGCGTTCTTTGTTGCGGACGTAGGCGGCGCTGGCGGGGTTATCGCCCACCATCAGCACCGCTAGACCTGGGGGACGACCCACTTGGGGCAGCAGATGCTGAATTTTTTGTGCCAAGGCATCCTGCATTTGCTGCGCGAGCTGTTTACCATCAAGCAAGACGGGGGGCTGAAGAGGCATGAAGCGTTGACCTTTACACGAAGGAGATTAACCACGTCTCAATCTTATCTTTAGGTCTATGATCTAGGCTGATAGTGATGCCGTTTAGATTACTGATAGGCGAGTTTGCGAAAAAAATCCCTTGGTAGTCAAAGCTAAACTACAACGGTCGAATTATTGGTTGAAAACGATGAGCGATAGAAATAAATTAGTCCGAGAATTTTATGAAAATCGCATTGAAGAAGAAGGATGTGCAATTGACGGTTTCGAGTATTTCATGCCGGACAAGAGAATTGGTCGAGTTGAGTTGGTAACTACTGGTGATTGGGGCGAATATGGTTGTGAGGCTGATTTTGACTCAGTGGAGATTGAACAAATCAGTACAACATGTCCCCAAGAGGTGATTGAGGCATTTGATCGGCATGTATGGTTTTCTCAACAAAATTTGACTAATATTTTTGCCTTTAAGATCCCAGTTGAAGGTCGTGATACTTATGCTTTGGGGATTTCAGGCATAGCGGGTGATGGATATGATAATGCTGGTCACTTTGTTGAAATCTTTGATGAATCAGGGGAGTTCCTGGGATCGGCGGGTATTGATGAAGGTAAAAAACCTAACTGGTTAGACCGTCCCGTTAATAGCGCAGATTTTAATGTGGGTGCGCTAGAGTGGTCAGCTAGATTAGATCCATCAATTGACCTCAACAAGGCATGGTCTAAAGAACTAGCTGTGCGGACAGAGCAACATGGCGGAACAATCCGTATAGTTATGATTGTACCGGAGTAGTCTACGATGCCAGTAGCATAGCAAGCAGCTTACGCGGAATGGCAACAAAATTGGTCTTGATGCAAGACTTACGTCCATCCGGTTAGCCGACAGCCAATATTGATAATTTTCAGGGGGGAACCGCCTTGGATACAGAGTTTAAAACAGGCGATCGCGTTCGGTTAGCGGCTGCCCCACCTTATTTCAAAACGGCTGAGTCGATGCCGATGCTGCGCCCCCCCAATGTGGTACAGCTTGAGGAAGAGGGCGTGATTTTAGGGCGCGAACCAGGGGATACTTGGCGGGTTAGGTTTAGTCGGGGTGCTTATCTAGTTGATCAAAAGTATCTGTCGGCGATCGCATCCCATACACAACCTGCCGTAGAAACCGCTCCGTTCATTACCGAAACGCCAGAAGTATAGGGGACTTTTGGAAAACAACCTACCGCTGGCTACCCTACGGGAGGCAAGCCACGACTCCGCTCAGCCAGCTAGAGACTAGAGATCGCCTAAAGAAGCCAAAGCCGATTCTGGGCCAACCAGGGAAATAAAAGGTTCCCTCAGATGTTTGATTGCCACGTTCTGAAGCTGTTTTGGGGTGATGACCTGAATGTTTTGGACAAACTGCTGGTCATAGTCAGCCCCAAGCTGTAAAAACGCATACAGGCCGTAGAGATGCGCAATTTGATGGTTTGTTTGCTTGCCTAGGGCATATTGCCCCAACAGCTTACTTTTTGTGGCATCTACTTCTTCTGCTGAGAGCATTTGAGCAGAAAGTCTCTCAATTTCAGCCTTAAGAAGCGACAGGGCAAGCGCCGTATTTTCTGAGGCAGTGCCTAAATACACCCCAAAATGGGAGGGATGGAGTCGTGTCGGATAAAAGCCCGATACTTCGTAGGCCAGCCCCTTTTTTTCGCGCAGTTCTGTAAATAGCCGACTGGATAGGCCGCTACACAGATAGGTATACAGCAATTTGAGGGCGGCATAGTCTGCTTCTTGCACCGCAGGCGCGGGGTAGCCCAACATTACGATGGACTGCTGAGTGGGCTGGGTATGCATAACCTGGATTGGCCTGTTGCCTTCTACGATATCGGGAAGCGTAGGCGGCACAAGCGAAGAAATTTTCCAGTCTCCAAACAGGCTTTCGGCAAGGGTCTGAGCGTTTTCTACGGTAATGTTGCCCGCAATGCTTAAGACGGCGGTATTAGGGCGAAAGTGCTGCCGATGAAATTCAATAAGGTTGTTTCGCTCAAGTGATGCGATGGTTTCTAGGGTGCCGAGTCCGGGCTGACCGTAGGGGTGGTTGGAGTGGATGGCTTGGCGGAGCTGCTGGAGGGCGATCGCCATGGGTTGCTCTTGACGCGCCCGAATGGCCTGAATTGTCAGCTTGCGTTCGAGCGCTAACTCAGCTTCAGGAAAGATGGGGAACTGGATCAGTTCTGCGGCTAATGCCAAAAGTTCGGCAAAATCGGTGCTGACCGTTTTGACGCTGACCACGAAGTAGTCAGGGGCGCTGCTGACCCCAAGATTGGCTCCAATCGACTCAACTTGTGCGGCAATCTCTTGAGAGGTATGGGTAGGGGTGCCTTTGCTTAAGAGCGCTGCGACTAAATGAGATAACCCTGCTTGGTCTGGCTGTTCGTAACGGCTACCTGCATCTATAAAGAGACGCGCTGCGACAATATCTGCCGTTGGGTTTTCTGTGACCAGAAGCACGAGGCCATTTGCTAAAACGAGGCGTTGGCTATTGAGTTGCACACGTTTTTGTGATTCACTTTGTGTCTTAAGCGTCTCTGTTGCAGCAGCCTGGGTCATTCATGTTCCTAGGTTTCTAAAAAGCGACCTGTGAAGTTTCCCTTAAAACCCCGCAAGCTTTATCGGCTATGTGATTCCTAAAGCAAATGGGCGATACGTGACTCGAACACGTGACCCCTTCCGTGTGAAGGAAGTGCGCTACCACTGTGCTAATCGCCCTTAAGTGCCCTAATTTACCATAGTCCTATCGTCGGGGGCAACTCAGCATCTCTTGCTTCTAGCCCCCTCAGAATGACCTATGGTAAAAAGAACCCTTTTAAAAGTTCTCCATCGCGTATGAAAGTTGCAGTCACAGGCGGGACAGGCTTTATCGGCAGTCGCTTAGTCGATCGCCTCCAAGCAGAAGGCCATCAGGTATTGCTTTTGGTGCGTAACGTCCAAAAAGCGCAGCAAAAGTTTCCGAAAGCAGAAGTGGTCGCCTACCAAGCGACAGCGTCAGGGGCTTGGCAGCAGGCGATCGCTGGGTGCGATGGCGTTGTAAACCTAGCCGGAGAACCGATCGCCAATCGCTGGACAGAAAATAGCAAGCAAGAAATTCTAGAAAGCCGTTCTGTCGGGACTGCAAAGATTGTAGAAGCCATTGCCCAAGCGAACCCCAAACCCACAGTATTGGTCAACGCCTCCGCTGTGGGGTACTACGGCACCAGCGAAACGGGGGTCTTTGACGAAACCAGCAGCACAGGTCAAGATTTTTTAGCGCAGGTTTGCCAAGCTTGGGAAGCAGAAGCAGAAAAAGTTAAAGCCTGTGGCACACGCTTAGCTATCGTGCGAATTGGGATTGTGTTAGGACCCGATGGTGGCGTGTTGGCAAAAATGATGTTTCCGTTCCAGCTTTTTGCGGGTGGCCCCTTGGGAGACGGCAAACAGTGGGTGTCTTGGATTCACCGCGAGGACTTGGTGAGCCTGATTATCAAGGCGTTGACCAATAGCTCTGTGGCTGGGGTACTCAATGGCACTGCGCCCAATCCCGTTTCTATGGGTGAGCTATGTCAAGAACTAGGCAATATTATTGGGCGACCTTCTTGGCTACCCGTCCCTGGGTTTGCTCTCGAGCTGCTGCTGGGAGAAGCGTCTAAGCTGGTTTTAGAAGGCCAGAAAGTGTTGCCCCAGAAGACTGAAGCAACAGGCTTTAAGTTTCAGTACCCCACGATTAAGGCGGCACTATTGCAGATTTTGAAGCCGTCTTAGTGGCCTAAAGTTACTGGCCTAAAAATCGCCCTGCTTGAGACATTAAATCGCCGAGATCTACGTCGCCGTCGTGGTCGCCATCTAAAAACGTATTGAGGACTGAGTTACCGCCACCGTTAGAAGACCCGCTTTGGAGAAGCTGTAGCACCAACGGCAGTAAAGTAGGGAGCAACCCGCTAATTTGGCTGGCATCTATGCCTGTACGCTGGGCGATCGCCTCTACCACCTGCTGCTCTTGACCGCCAAATAATGCCTGCACTGCTTCGGTACTGGCATTGCCGCCTGCAAATTGGTTGATTAAGTTTTCAACGCCTTCAGTGCCGATGTTGCCCTGCTGGTTTTGCAGCGCACCCTGCACCACACTGCCCACTGCTGACATCAGGGCATTGGAGTTGCCAGAATCGCCCGTTTGGGAACCTGCGATCGCCTGAACGGCACCCAAAATAGAGCCAAGCTGATCGGTACTTCCCTGCTGATCGGGGTTGGCGATCGCGCCTGCAATTGCGTCAAATAAGCTCATAATGCATTCCTAAACTACGGTTGTGCTGACTTTTGTGTTGCTTCGTCGCCAATACGTCGGAGCAATCCCCGCGCCGCTATTTTAGTCTGGGGTAGTACCCCAAAACATAATTTTTTTGGACACAAAGAAAGTTACAGGCGGGGCTTGGGTTTCGACTTCCTATCGCCAAAGGCGAGGCTACGCCCAACGACAGGCTCAGTACAAGTCGCTCAACCCACATCAATACGGAATTTGTGGGTTGAGCGGAGCCGAAACCCGCGTCATAGATAATGATGTCTATCTACTTATAAGGGTTTAATCCAGGGTTTATGGTGGGTCAAGATTGGTTAAGCCTTCTCAAACAACACCGCGTCATTGCGGTCATTCGCACAGAATCTGTCGCGGTAGGCTTAGAAATGGCGAAAGCGGCAGCGGCAGGCGGCATTCGCCTCATTGAGGTGACTTGGAATAGCCACCAGCCCGCAACGCTCGTTGAAAAATTATCTGCTGAGTTGCCCCACTGCATCATCGGCTGTGGCACAGTGCTGAATCGTGGTCAGATTAAAGATGCGATCGCCGCTGGTGCCCAATACGGCTTTATGCCCCATGTTGATGCTGCGCTAATTGGCTATGGACGCGACCAAAATTGGCCGATTCACCCAGGGGCGCTGACCCCCACAGAAATGATGGCTGCCTGGAATGCTGGCGCGAGTGGGGTGAAGGTGTTTCCCGTTGCAGCAATGGGTGGGTGTGAGTACATCCGCAGCTTACAGGGGCCGTTGAGCCATATTCCGCTGATTCCGACGGGTGGAGTCACGTTGGAGAATGCCAAGGAATTTCTGAGGGCGGGGGCGATCGCAGTGGGCTTATCC
>JAGVDA010000175.1 GCA_020058975.1 Thermosynechococcus sp. WC_1
AAATAAACAGCCGCTCCTGGGCGCGGGTGATGCCCACATAGCAAAGGCGACGCTCTTCTTCTAAAGAGGCAGGGTCGTCTAGAGAGCGGAAATTAGGAAACAACCCCTGCTCTAGCCCTACTAAAAACACAATCGGAAACTCTAGCCCCTTTGCAGAGTGTAGGGTCATCAGCGTGACCGTATCCGTTGAGTCTTTGCTGTCAGCATCGGAAGCTAAGGCGGCGTTAGCCAAGAAAGTATTCAGCGCCTGGTCGTCATTTTCTTCAGCGTACTGGAGCGATGCATTGTAGAGTTCTTTGACGTTGCCGAGCCGCTCATCGGCTTCATCGGTGCCCTGCTCTTGCAAATCGCGCACGTAGCCAGACTGCTCCAAAACACCTTGGATAATATCGGCAGCGGGTTTGGTTTCAACTTCAGCCTGCCAGTGCTGAATCATGGCGACAAACTGCAAAATCGGCTTTGAGCTACGCGCCGCAAGGGTTTTAACCGCAGATTCATCACTCAGAATTTCCCACAGCGGAACGCCCAGTTCTTGGGCTGCTTGACCAAGGCGATCCAAAGTCGTTTTGCCCACGCCGCGTCGTGGAGTATTAATCACCCGCTGAAGGCTGAGGGTATCGGCTGGGTTGACGATGAGGCGCAGATAGGCCAACACGTCCTTAATTTCTTTACGGTCATAGAACTTGAGTCCCCCCACCACCGTGTAGGGGACGCCCCACCGCACCAAAGAATCTTCAAAGGCACGGGATTGGGCATTGGTGCGGTACAAAATGGCAAAGTCGCCAAAGTTCACCTCTGGGTTCTCCCGCTCAATCGTCCGGATTTGGTCAATCACAAACTCGGCTTCGTGCTGCTCATCATCGGCACGGAAGCAGTAGATCGTATCACCTTCACCCCGTGTAGCCTTCAGCACCTTATCAATTCGCTCGGTGTTGTGCTCAATTAGGGCATTGGCAGCTTCGAGAATATTGGCAGTAGAGCGATAGTTTTCCTCCAGCTTCACCATCGTGCGGGTGTCATCATCGGGGAGGCGATCGCCAAAATCCTGCTGGAAACCCATCAAAATCGTAAAGTCGGCAGCACGGAACGAATAGATCGACTGATCCGCATCCCCCACCACAAAAATAGAGCGGTTCTGCCAGTTTTTGAAGGTTTCGACAGCCTCGCCATTGGTGGCGATATACCGCAGCAGATCGTACTGGGTGCGGTTGGTGTCTTGGTATTCATCTACCAGCATGTGGTGAAACTGGCTGTGCCAGTAGGCCAACACCTGTTCATTTTGCGCAAAGAGCTGCACCAACACCCGAATTAAGTCATCAAAGTCGAGGGCGTTATTGGCAGCCAGCGCATCTTGATACGCCTCATAGACGCTGGCGATGACGCGACCGCGAAAGTTATTATTCTCTGCTTCGTACTGCTGGGCAGTCTGGCCTAGGTTTTTGGCGTTGCTAATGGCAAAGCGCACCGAGCGAGGCGGAAACTTGCGATCATCTAGATTAAGACGATTGGTGACAATATCTTTGATCAGGCTTTGAACATCCGATTCATCAAAAATCGAGAAGTTTTTCTCCCAACGACGACCCTTTTCATCTTGATATTTATTGATTTCCATCCGCAGCAGCCGTGCACACAGGCTATGGAAGGTGCCAATCCACAGATGCTTGGTGATGGTTTTATAGACCCGCGATCGCAGTTTGGTTTGCTCATAGGCAGGCAGTAGCTCCAACGCTTTACCTTGCTCCTGAAGCGCCAACTGCTCGGCAAACAGCTTTTCAATCCGCTCCTTCATTTCGCGGGCAGCTTTATTAGTAAACGTAACCGCCAAAATATTTTCTGGATTCACGCGATGCTTCAGCACCAAATTAGAGATGCGATAGGTGAGAGCGCGGGTTTTGCCCGATCCAGCACCCGCCACCACCAGTAAAGGGCCGCAGTAATGCTCAACGGCTTGACGTTGAGAAGAATTCAGAAGGCTTAGAAAGTCGGTGGAGGAGGGCATGGCAGAACGTCAGCAGAGAAGGTGAGGAATTTAAAATCTTGTAAAACCATTGGAGGACGACACATCGCCTCAGCACCTTGGTTTTACAGAGCGCCTCTCCATCTTAAGACCGATTCGACTAAGCATATTGGCTTACGGTGAGATTTTGACTATTCTGCTCGGCACTTTAGATGCGATCGCAGGCTTCACAGGCAGTATGAGGATACTTAGATTGATAGGTTTGCTCTCGCCGTCCAAACCACGCATAGCGGTTGTCGCGGACTTGAGTATAGGTGCGATCGCCCAACCTCTTGAGGCCAGGTATCGCGCGGTACGCCTGAATGGCGATCACACCCGCAGGCAGTAACCGCGCAATCTCTTCAGCAGCGTCACTGCCCTGCCAGCGTTGAGATGGGTGGTCTGCATTCAGCAAAATCATGCCCATCTCGCAGTCTTCGGGGGTGATATTCCACTGCGCCAGGGTTTGTGCATCCTGCATGGGCACATAGCTAAACAGACTGCCGCGCTCAAGCTGTTCTAGCGCCTGCACCAGTGTTGAGCATAAGTTACAGCAGCCATCGTAAATCACGACATAAGAGGCAGGCATACAGGTTTAACGCTTAAGCACAACGGTAATAAAGACTGAAATGGTCGCACTGGCAATCAGTGAAAACGCCAAGTTGATGACCGACTGTGTGGATTGCTGATAGTAACCAAACCGCATCCCCAGCTCTTTTGCTTCTTCGCGCTGTTGTTCAATATCGCGGGTCAATTTTTCAATCGCGGCAGAATTCTTTGCAACAAGTTCTGAATTCCGCTCCACGATTGCTTCAATGCGGTCAAGACGGTTGGGTTGGTTGGTGGTCATGGTTTTTATGCTCTAGATTTTGGGCGATCGCAATGTTTACATCCCCAAAAATGCCGTGTGCGGCAGATTTTCTGACTCTAGGCTATCACTTCAGCAAAAGCGTGACGAGGGTTCTGGGTGACTGAGATCACAAAACCAGCACTGCTGCCATCACTCAAAAGAAACCGCAGAATCACACAGCAGCATGGGATGCAGTCACTGAGTAAACCTATCAAAACCGAGAAGATACATTCATCGAAGAAAACATACATTACCTCTCAAAGGAAGCCCACCATGAAACGCCAACTTGTTTACGCCTTAACCCTCACGGCAACCCTTGCAGCCTCCATCATTCCAGCCTATGCCAACCCCGTTGCCCCTAGCAGCCGCAGCGGCAATAACGGCCGCGCCATGTGCAACGACGTTTATCTGGGTCAAAACGTACAAAACAATATCCACGAACGCAAAAATATTGTAGACAAAGGTCAAAATAACGTCGGTAGCTCCTCCAATGCCTTTGGCTATATGAATAGCGCCTCTGGCTACCAACAGCAGTCTGCCAGCGGCGGCGGTGGCTTTAGCGTCTTTGGCATTGGAGCCAGTGGTCATGGCGGTAGCGCTAGCGGCAGCGGTTACAAAACCGCAAATTCTAGCTATGGCTCTAGCAGCAGCTACTTTGACAAAAGCTCTCGCTACTACCACGACAAAAGCACCTTTGATGACACCAGCACCTCCACCGCCGTTGTGGGACAAGACTGTACCGCTGTTGTTCAGTCTCAAACCGCCATTACTCAGCAGTTAATTAGTTGGTAAGGGTGTCGAGTCGCGCCAGACGGCTCATCCTATGTTCCCTCGCGCGACTCTTTGTGCCTTCTAAAAACTGGTTTAGTGCTGTGATGGCGATCGCCACAAACCTTCCCTAAAATCACCGAACCACAGCCGTTCAGTCACTGAGAACTCTTAGCAAAACCGCGAAGATAAAGTCATCAAAGCAATGCAGCCCGCCCACAAAGGAAGCCCATTATGAAACGCCAACTCATCTACGCTCTAGCCTTAACCGCTTCTGTGATGGTTCCTACAGCACTTCCCGCAGCGGCGCAGTCGGTTGTTCCTCAGTCTTACGGCAGCAGTGTATCTGCTGGCACCGTTATTCCTCAGTCCACCGCCATCACCGTCGTTTTTCCTGCCAACATGGTCATTGATGCCAAGAAAGACCAAGACTACCCCACCACGCTTTTGCTGGCTCAGCCGTTACTCGATAGCTACGGCAACCAAATTGCAGCACAAAACTCACCCGTTTCAGCTCGGATTCATCCCGTTAAAGATGGCGCTCAGGTTATTGCTGAATCCTTAGTGATTCAGGGACGAACAGTCCCCATTCAGGCCACCAGCCCGATCTTGCCCAGCCGTAAAATCACTCTCAGCAGCGGCACCGATGAAGCTAAAGGACTCAGCCCTTTAGGCGGTCGCATTGGCGGTGGACTCTTTGGGGGCTTCAACGGCGGCGACCCCAGCCGATTTAGCCAAGGTGCCATGGTGGGTTCTGGCATTGGGGCGATCGCCGGATTCGCTTCAGGCAAATCGATGCACGTCGTCGAAATTCCCCAAGGCAGCATTTATGTTTTGACGCTCCAAACCTCAGTGGCACTCTCTACTCCCAGCCCTATCAACCCTGCTGCAACCCAAGGCAATCCCTCTGCCCCTCGATTTGGGTTCCGCACAGAGCAAGAATACCAAGCAGGGTTAGACAGAGTGCTGCAAGGCTACCAACAGCGCCAACTGTCTCAAGCCGATGCGTTAAATATCATTCGCGCTGCCAATGACTACGCCACCACGCAGCTACCCGCGCCCATTTATCCACCGGCTCAACAGCGTCAGTTCATTGGTCAAGTGTTTGGCTTCCGCTATGCGATCGACGGCACTGCCTCTGCGGTCAATACGGCTTCTAGTGCCAATCCAGTTTTGTTTTAGCAATGCAGCGTTAAGCGCCTCGACTGGCGTTAGCTCAGCGCAGCAATAACGTAGTCAAAATAAATTCCACATTCTGAGGCTAAATCAGAGCAGTCTCCTGGAGTGACCTGCTTCTGAGTCGATGAGGGGTGGCGACCTGCGTTATTGAAGGTTTGAATATGGGCGATGCAGATGGCTTTCATGATTTTGAGCGCTCGAACCATAGACGGAATACAAACATTTAGCGTCGTATAGGTTTCTTTAAGCCCATATACGCAGCGATTTTCAAGAACAGAAATATCGCCAGCCATGAGTGCATAACAGACGTAGCGCAAAATAATTTCGCCATCTCGTAAACAAGCCGCCATCTTACGATTAGGATGACAAGCGCCTCCCTCTTTAATGAGGCTAGGGTCTTCGCAGAGCATCCCAGCAATAGCATCCGAGACACAGCAGCTTGCAATACCAGAAAGTGCCTCAATCGCATCAAACCGCTTGTTTAGGCCAGCCGTAATGACTTTGATTTCTTCCAATTCAGCTTTACCCATGCAGGCGGTATTCTTATTTGAACGCTCAGCAACGCGGGAAAATGCATCAAACATGGAAGTCTCCTTTCCGGTAGGGAATTTCTAGATCTGCAAATCTAGGGTGATTCCAGTCTCGAGGTGATGTTACACAGGTTCATAATTTTTCATAAAAATGAAACTGATGTTTATAGCCGAATTCAATCATTCTGCAAAGCCATGCAGAATAGGCTTTAACTGCTTTTGCTAAAGAGCAAGCTTACTGTTCTAAAACATTCATCAGCATTAAAAGCTATAACAAAACTGGACACTGTGTTTAGCAAAATTGTGATGACGAACCAAACGGCAACGCCCTCAGCTCTACAAACCCTGGTTCAACAGCAGCGCAGCTTTTTTGGCACGGGTCAAACCAAACCCCTAGAATTCCGGCTCCAGCAGCTCCAAAAGCTTCAGCACGTCATCACTGAGTATCAAGGTGCCATTGTCAAAGCCGCTCAGCAAGATTTAGGGCGACCGGAGTACGAAGCATACTTTGAGATTGCCACTGTTTCTGAAGTTAAAAAGGCGATTAAATCCCTTAAGCAATGGATGAAGCCCCAAAAGGCTGCAACGTCCATTGACCAGTTCCCGTCTCAAGCCTGGATTCAGCCCGACCCCTTGGGCGTGGTTCTGATTATTGGACCGTGGAACTATCCGTTTCAGCTCATCATTTCGCCACTGGTGGGGGCGATCGCCGCTGGTAACTGCGCCATCCTAAAGCCTTCAGAACATGCGCCACACACGGCACAAGTTGTCTCAGAAATGATCCGATCTGCCTTTGACCCTCAGTACATTGCGGTGGCTCAAGGCGATGCCGAGGTCAGTCAGCAGCTATTGGCAGAGAAGTTTGACCACATCTTTTTTACAGGCGGCACGGCGATCGGTCGCATTGTAATGGAAGCCGCCGCCAAGCATCTCACCCCCGTAACCCTAGAGCTAGGCGGCAAAAGCCCCTGCATTGTAGAAGCAGATGCGCGCCTAGACTACGCCGCCAAACGCATCGCCTGGGGCAAGTTCATTAACGCAGGGCAGACCTGCATTGCCCCAGATTATCTGCTGGTGAACCGCCGCATTAAGACAGAATTTCTGGAGCTTCTCAAGCAGTACATCCAAGAATTTTATGGAGAGAACCCTGCCGACAGCCCTAGCTACGGTCGCATTATTCATCAGCGGCACTTTTCGCGGTTGGCTTCGTTTTTAGACAATGGCAAAACCATTACAGGAGGCCAGACCGATCCAGACACCCGCTACATTGCGCCCACTGTGTTAGATGAGGTGAGATGGAGCGATCCGGTGATGCAGGACGAGATTTTTGGCCCCATTTTGCCCGTGCTGGTGTACGACGAATTGGAGGAGGCGATCGCCCTCGTCAATGCCAGACCCAAGCCCCTTGCGCTCTACTTTTTCTCAAAAGACTCGCGCAAGCAGCAGCAAATTTTGCAATCTACCTCATCGGGGGGCGTTTGCCTTAACGATACGGTGATGCAAATTGCGGTAGCCACCCTGCCCTTTGGCGGCGTGGGCGAGAGCGGCATGGGTCGATATCACGACAGAGCCAGCTTTGATACGTTTTCTCACTATAAGAGCGTACTCAAAAAGTCGTTCTGGCTTGATTTAACGTGGCGCTATGCCCCCTATACTGCCGATAAACTTAAGTTGATCAAGCGAATTGTGAACGGCTAAAGGCAGTTGAACAAACATAAATCAGCTTTTCTTTTGTCTCGTTTGTGCCAAAGCAGCAGCTTCCTAGATAAAATAGGCTTCTGATCATAAGTCTTTGCTGCGCGCGCCATGAAACACACGCTATCGGTTTTAGTTGAAGATGAGGCTGGAGTTTTAACCCGAATTGCAGGGCTATTCGCCCGACGGGGCTTTAATATTGAAAGTCTTGCTGTGGGGCCTGCCGAGCAAATGGGCGTGTCTCGCATCACGATGGTGGTTCCAGGCGAAGACCAGGTGATTGAGCAGCTCACCAAGCAGCTTTATAAACTTGTTAATGTGCTTAAAGTCCAGGATATTACCGAAATCCCCTGTGTTGAGCGGGAGCTGATGCTCGTTAAGGTGAATGCGACAGCCCAGCTTAGGTCTGAAATTCTAGATATTGTTCAGATCTTTAGAGCCAAGGTGGTAGACGTTTCTGAAGATTCTGTCACGATTGAGGTGTCTGGCGATCCTGGCAAAATGGTGGCGATCGTGCAGATGGTTAATAAGTTTGGGATTCGTGAAATTGCGCGGACGGGCAAGGTTGCGCTTACTCGTGAGTCTGGCGTGAATACAGAATATCTGAAATCTCTTGAGGCGAAGCTTCAGTATTAACGAAGGATGTTCCTGCTCGGTATCTTTCAACATATTTGCCTCTGACACCTCCCACCATCTTGCAGAAGTCGTATTTAGGGCGTAGTTCATCGAGAACCTCATTGAACTATCAAATTCCGATTATTAAGCTCTAGAGCGTAAACGTCGCCAGGTCTTCATCAACCGGGGCGGTTTGGGCGATCGCCGATTTCATCACAGACGTCTTTGCCACGCTCACTCCAGACTCTGCCCTAATATCAGTCTGAGCAATTAGATCAGCTACCTTTGCCTGAGGATTTTGATCCAAAACTGCCAACAAATTCACAAACGCAGTAATCGTATTGCGAGGCGTGCGAAAATAGGCATCCCCAATGCGCCCGGAGCAATGCGCCATAAATTGCTGAATACCTTCATCAGCAATGAGATATTGCTTAACCTCCCCAGCGGAATACACATGGCGAATTTTGCCCAGCAGTACATACAGATCTTCTGGGCTGAGATTGGTTAACTGCAAGACTGGACCGCTGTAGTCTACCAGGCCATTCACCGCAAAGGTATTCATTGACAGCCGTGACTGTAATGCTGGGTAGCTATAGAGTCCTCGGCGCGTATCGGTCAAAAACTCAGGGGTGCCGCCGAGCAGTACGCCCATGCCCGCTGCGGTGCCCTGCAAAACATCGTTTAAGATCCGCAGTATTTGCTCATAGTTGCTTTTGCGCGCCTGTACGTTAGACAGCTTAAATAAATTGACCAATTCATCCCAACAGATTAGCAACCCGCCATAGCCAGACAGCCGCACGAGCTGCGCCATCAGCTTGAGCTGATCGTACACATTTTCGTCGTCTACGATGGTGCGCACCCCCAATGCCTGCCGCGCCTCAATTTTGGAGCTAAACTCCCCCCGCAGCCAACGGACGGCGCTTGCTTTAAGAGTTTCATCGCTGGTATCATGACCGCGCCAGTAGGCTGCAATCACTTCGGCAAAGTCGTAGCCGCCCACCATTTCAGAAAGATGCGCCAGCCGCTCCCGAATGACGGCTTCGGGGCTGAGACTGCGATCGCGGCCTTCACTAATAGCCGAAGTCACAAAGCGCTCAACTACGCTGGCAAGGGCACCTCCCTCTGGTTTTGTGCGCGTGGAGAGATTGCGCATGAGTTCGGTATAGAGCGATCGCGCTTGACCTCCGGTGGCGTGGAGGCGGCGATCGGGGGTGAGGTCAGCATGTACCGTCACCAGCTTTTCTTGAAGGGCAATAGAGCGCACCAAAGACAGAAAAAAAGTTTTGCCAGAGCCATACTCGCCAATCACAAACCGAATGGCAGCGCCGCCCTCCGCAATTCGCTTTATATCTTTAATCAGCGCCTCAATTTCTCGCACTCGCCCTACCTGAATCAGCGGTAGACCCGTGCGGGGCACCACCCCAGCCCGCAGAGACTGAATCACCGCATCGCGCTCTTTCGCCTTAATTACAGGGGGTTTAGTCACGACAGCAGCTCCTGCAACACATCTAGATTCACTTCAAGGGGGTCTTCTCCCTCTGTTAAGGCTTCGTCGCAACGTTCAAAGGCGGCTTCATTAATGAGTTCTAGTGCGCCATCTAAGAGAAGGTCTAACTGTTGGGCAACGCCCATGAGTTCTTCACGGCTCCATATTGTCTGCTGTTTGAGGGTTTGTAGAAATGTCGAATGGGCAGTATCTAAACCTATGGTGGTTTCAGTGGAGGTTGCCACCGTAGATTCCTCAATAAATACAGACTGAAGGAGCTGGGTTGCCTCTGCCGATTCAAGCTGCTTTGCCTGAACGAGATCTAAGTTCAAGCTAAAGGGGATGGGTGACTCTAATTCAGGTTCAGATAAAGGAACTGGATCGCCAGTAACGTCAGTGGTGATGGCAACTTTAGACGTTCGTTTTTTGCGGGTGCGCTTTTGGGTTAGCTCAGCAATCTGGGCGATGAGGTCAGCATTATCAGCCTGAATCTGAATCAGCTCAATAGCGCGATCGGTTGCAATCTGGTTAAGTTCAGCGACCTGAGTTTCGAGGGCGGTCTGTTGAGTCAGGGCAGTGGTTAGCTCCCGCTGAACTTTTTCTAACTGCTGCTGAAGCTGCTGCGTATTGCTTTGGGATTGCTTGACGGTAATCTCAACGCGCTGGGACTGACTACGCCACCAATAGAAACCTATTCCTAACGCGCCACCAATCCAGAGATCTCGCAACATGCTGATTCATATTCATCAATTTGCATCACAGAATAGCGCAAACTGTATGCAATAAGCCCGATTCGGTGTTGTATCAGCTTAATATCAGCGCGTTTACAGAAACCAATACAGAAACCAAACTAATCAATATTGATCGACTGAGGCACGCTACCGTTGCTGCCATTGCCTCCAGGCGGTGTATTGGAAGGCGGTACCGCTACGCCTAGCTCTCGATCTAGCCAAGTTCTGACTGGGTCTTCAGATAAATTGAGTCGCAGTAGACCTGATGCAAACCCGCCTAGAAATGCAACGGGCTTGTGAACCAATTCTTGAAAAATGGGGGACAGTTCTTGAACAAACATAACGACCTCGCACGCCTCGGTACTACGATCTTAACGGCTTGTGCTTGATTTAGGTCAAACTTGCTTATTGACGATCAAAACGGTTGGTAAACCCATGCAGCCCAACATTACCTCAATCCCAATTCTCCAACTTGCGTCAGGAGATCTGCTCTCGATCGAGCTTTATCGTTTTTTTGGCAAGCAATCTGGCGCTAAGGTCTACCTTCAGGCAAACCTGCATGGGGCAGAAATTGTCGGGAATGCAGTCATTTATGGACTGTTAGATTGGCTTTCGCACCTAAAACCTGATCAGCTCAACGGCGAAATCTGGCTCGTTCCGGTGTGCAATCCCCTCGGCACTAACCAGCGATCGCACTATTTTTCATCGGGTCGCTTTAACCCCTACGACGGCAAAGACTGGAATCGCATCTTTTGGGACTATGAAAAAGAGGCAGAAGATCTGCTTGGCTTTGCCCAGGCTCATCTGAATGTAGAGATAAACACTATACAGGACATCTATCGCAAACGAATCCAAGCCCAGTTTGAGAAGTTAGCGGATAAACTGCGATTGCCCGCAGGCGCTCCGCTTTCAGATCACTATCGGTTTCACCTTCAGTCACTGTGCTTAGATGCAGACTACCTGATTGATTTGCACAGCACCTCAAATCAAGGGCTAGACTATCTCTACTATTTTGCAGGTCGAGAAGAACGCGCAAAACTATTTGATTTAGACTACGGCATTTTGCTTGATCGCTATGATGGCGATGCGTTTGATGAAGCATTTATTAAGCCGTGGTTAGCCCTAGAGCAATGCTTTGCAAAACTGGGGCGCACGCTTCGCTTTGACCGAGAAGCCTGGACGCTTGAGCTAGGCAATGGCATGCAGATGAAGCCTGCTTCCGTTAAAAAAGGCATTTTAGGCATTCAAAACTATCTGATTCAAAAAGGACTGGTGCAAGGCGTTGCGTTGCCCCCAGCCATATCCAAACCGCAGATGTACTTGGCCAGTACCAGCAAACTCCAAAAATATTATTCACCCTTCGGCGGCATGGTTTGTCCTCAGGTTTCCCTCGGTGACTCCGTCCAGCAGGGGCAGATGCTGTATCAACTGCTGAGCTTTAATAAACAGTCGCTGCTGCCGCCCACTCAAATTGAGGTGGTCGCGCAGCAGAATGGAATTGTATATGACCTCTCCTCTAATCAGGCGGTCAACATGGGCGAATATGTTTTAGCGACCTTTTAGCACCGCACCTAACCCTGAAGCCTTACGCCTACCAATCAATGTCAGGCATGTCTTCAGAGGCTTGCTTGAGCGTGTTTTGCCAAATTGCACTCATTTTAAGCAGGTACGGATCGTCTGCCCCTAGCTTGAGCTGATGCCGAACCACGAAAGAATTGGCCTCATACATGATCAAGTTAACGGGTGGACCTACCGAAAGATTAGATTTCATCGTTGAGTCAATGGACAACAGCGCACATTTGGCGGCGGTTTCTAAAGGCGTATCGTAACTAAGGGTGCGGTCTAAAATCGGCTTGCCGTACTTGGTTTCACCAATCTGAAAAAAGGGCGTTTCTTGGGTGGCTTGAATACAATTCCCTTCATTATAAATGAGGTATAGCTCTGGCGGTTCACCTGGGATTTGCCCCCCTAAAATAAACCGACAGCTAAAGTCAATGCCGTCTTGCTTAAGCCACGCACCGTCCTGTTTATGCATTTGGCGAATAGTGCTGCCAATGTAAGACGCCACATCGTATAGCCCACCTTCCGCTGTTCGGTGAGTCCAGTAGAGAATTAAAATGTAGCTAAATTGGTGCTAGAGAGCGAAGAGGTTGCAATCACTTCAGAAATAAGGG
>JAGVDA010000204.1 GCA_020058975.1 Thermosynechococcus sp. WC_1
CTCCCAGAACGGGAGAGGGGAGCCGGAGTTTCTTGTTCCCCTTCTCCCGTTCTGGGAGAAGGGGCTAGGCATTGCCCTGAGCCTTGTCGAAGGGGGATGAGGGAGTGCAAAGCGTATCGCTTCTAAACAATTCTGGGTCTTATTTAATTCACGATCCTAAGCGTCTACACCTAAACCCTGATACTGTTTCAAGAATTGCGTTGTTTTAGTATGGCTATGGCGATCGCCCAATCAAACAGCAGCAGCACCGTTACGGCACCCAAGATTGACAAAAGCCGTCAAGCCGTTCGGGTGCCGTATCCGAACTACAAAATCATTGTGCTCAATGATGACTTCAATACTTTTGAGCACGTCACGAAGTGTCTTGTGACCTACATTCCTAAAATGACCCCAGAAACTGCTTGGGAGTTGACCAATCAAATTCATTTTGAGGGTTTGGCGATTGTCTGGGTGGGGCCACAGGAACAGGCGGAACTGTATCATGAGCAGCTTAAGCGAGCGGGTCTAACGATGGCTCCCCTCGAAGCAGAATAGGGTTTGTGACAGAAAGTTTAACGGCTTCATTGACAGGCTGGCATCACGAGGGCGCTGCGCAGTTTCAGGTCGGCGAAGCCTTTTTTAAGCAAGACAGTCGCATTGCCCGTGACTTAGGGGTGTTGGCAGCGGCAGTTTATCGACAGCAAAACCCACAGCTTGAGGTGCTAGATGGCATGAGCGGCTGCGGCATTCGTTCTCTAAGGTATGCCTTAGAAGCAAAAGCAGACTGGCTTTGGGTGAATGAGGCGAATCCTGAGATTACGGCAGTGCTACGGCAAAATTTAGCAGCGCAGCTGCCTCAAGCTCAATTTCACGTCACGACTGGCTCCGTGCGGCTCGTACTGCAAGACTGTCTTGTGCAGCGACGCTATTTTGATTTGGTTGACTTAGACTGCTTTGGCAGCCCCTCAGCGTACCTCGCTGACTGTCTACGGGCAACACGTCTTAATGGCCTTATGTATTTGACCACCACCGACAGCCGCACCTGTGAAGGACATAACCCCACCGCTAGTCTTCGCCATTTTGGTGCCTATGCCCGTGCCCACCCCGCAACCCATGAGCAGGGACTGCGGCTGTTATTGGGTGCGATCGCCCAGCAGGCTGTGATGCAGGGATTTGCGATCGCTCCTCTGTTCTCATACTTTCAAGGGCAGACCTATCGCGTGATGGTGCGCCTGGTTAAAGGCCACCATTGGTCAGAGGATTTATCTGGGTTTATCGGGCACTGCCACCCCTGTGGGCACTCTGAAGTTGTGCATTGGCGTGGCCTAAGCCGTGCCGTTTGTCCGCATCATGCAACGCCGATTCCCCTGACCATCAGCGGGCCACTCTGGCTGGGTTCCCTGCATGATTTAGATTTTTTGACCCGCATGGGGAATCTTGCTCAGGCGTGGGGCTGGCACCATCGTAAAAAGCTTATCGAGATCATGGCTGAAGAAATTCCGTTTCCACCCTATTTTTTTACGCTGGGGGAAATTGGTCGCCATGCTAAGGCTGATATTCCAAAACGCGATCGCCTGATTGCAGCACTTCAGGTACAAGGCCATCGAGCAGTTATGACGCATTTAGAAGCGCAGGCGGTTAAAACCACTGCAACGTTTGCAGAGTGTGTTGCCGTTGCCCAAACCTTGACGCACCATAAAAAATCTGCGTAAGAAACCTCACGCAGACTCAATTCTAGAAAAATAAGGCGCTAGATCAGTTTGACGGTCTTTAGTGCGTAGTACAGCGCTAAAGCAAGACCGACGAAAGATCCGGTTATGACAATATATGCGATAAAACCCATTGCGTATGCTCCAAAATAGGCAGTTTCCCTTTAGCTAGCTTAGGGCATTGGCGGACTCTTGGTGCGTAGCTATCGCCAAGCCAAGCCTTCCACCAAAATATTTGCCTCAAAGGGTTGGTCTAACCGTGGTTTTCTAGATAGGTATTGAGGTCTTCGGTGATGCGGGTGAGTTCGGCTTCGGTGGTGATGCGAATGCGCTCGTCTCGAACTGTGACTAAAATCTTGGCAGCAAATGGGCTAGGCCAGATGTTGGGGTTGCAGAAGCACTCGATAAAAACGTCGCTGCGGTGCTGATATTCCATCGCCTTTTGGGGGACTGGCTTCTCGCCTGCGGTGGGCTTATTGGCAGCAATCTTGAGCTGCTGCATCAGTTGGGCGATCGCCTCTTGCAGCCCACGGGCGGCCTCTGGACTAAAGCTAAACGTAACCGACCCTTCAACCAAATTCAGCGTGAGTGGAGCGGAAGACATAGCAGGCAATTATCCAAGGGAACAACCTTATCGTAACTGGCTACGGTCACATAGATATTGCCTATACCTGTGGCGGAAGCTCTGAAGCATCTATGCCAGAATTGCGAATCCGAGGGTGAGCAACGTACTTTTGCACCAGCCGTGGCAGATCTCCCCGATGACCCATCACAATCACCACATCTCTCGACCTCAGCTCTAAGGACTGGTCAGGGTGAATGGTTGTGCTACCATCCGCCGCTCGCCGCAGTGCCACCACAATAAAAGTACCCTTACCTCGAATTTCAATATCGCCAATGGTGGTTCCAATGATGGGCGAATCGGGCACTACCACCAGCTCATCCACCTGAATATCGACCTGGGACAACAGCTCATTCAGGGTTTGCCGTCCGTCATCTTGGCTCAGAAAGTCTAGCGTTACGGGATGGGTAATCATATAGGCCATCCGCTGTGCGCTGATTGACGCAGGCAGAACCACCTGATCTGCCCCCGCTAACTTCAGCTTTTTCTCGGTGCTGGGCAGTTCCCCCCGCGCAAAAATTCGCAGATTGCCATTGAGTTCCCGTGCCGTGAGCGTAATGTAGACGTTGATGGCATCGTCGGGTAGAACTGTGGCTAATACCTTGGCTCGCGTAATGCCCACCTGCATCAAGACTAGCTCATCGGTTGCATTGCCAAACTTCACCAAATAGTTCAACGCCTCTGCCATTTCAACCCGTTCTTTATCGTGGTCAATCACCACAAAATCGAGGTTAGATTTTGAGAGCTGCCGTGCCAAAATCTGCCCCATCCGACCAAAGCCACACACAATAACGTGCTTTTGCAAAGACTCAATATCTCTGTTCATTCGCCGTACTCCCATGGCTTTATTAATTTCGCCTTCTGTCACCATCTGAAGAAACGCCCCAACGATGTATACCGCTGAGGTGGTGCCTGCAATGATGACGCAGATGGTAAAAATGCGGAGACCAGGGGTTGTAATGGGTCGCACTTCTCCATAACCCACCCCAAAGACGGTTATAACCACCATATAAACGGCTTCAAGCCACGACCAGCCGGAAAGCTTATAGCCCAAAACGGCAACAATAAGGGTTGTGCAAAAAAACAGACCGCCAAAGACAACACGCTTGAGGGAGCTATTCATAGGGGGTGATGGTCACACGCAGAGAGAACGAATTGAGCGATCGCCTCAAGCTAAAGACCTTCTTTTGCTAAACTCAAGTCATTCTGGGTGCAGCAATAGCCTTGGCGCGAGGCTAGCTGGCAGTACCTGGATTTTAACGATTTTGGATGGTTCATAGATTGGTTTTACCCAAGACGTCTGTACGCTTCCGTTTGCCTTGCTGCGATCGCCCAAGAGGTTTTGCGTGAAGATTGTGCTCCAAGACATTAGTAAAGCCTACCGTCAGCGATCGGTGGTAAACCACGTTACGGTGACGGTCAATCGTGGTGAAATCGTAGGGCTGTTAGGCCCTAATGGCGCTGGCAAAACCACGACGTTTTATATCGCTACGGGGCTAGAAAAACCTGACGAGGGTAAAGTCTGGCTAGATGGCAAAGACATTACGCGACTGCCCATGCACCAGCGTGCCAAACTGGGCATTAGCTATTTGCCCCAAGAACCCAGCATTTTTAGAAATTTGTCTGTACGCGAAAATTTACTGTTGGCAATGGAACAAACCCAGGTACCCCGCCATCAGTGGCCTAAACGCCTCAATTTTCTCATGAAAGAGTTTAACCTCTCTAAATTTTCAGAGAGCCTTGGCCTCGCGGTTTCCGGCGGGGAGCGTCGTCGAACGGAGCTGGCACGAGCTTTGGCGGCAGGCACTGAAGGACCACAGTTTTTGCTGCTGGATGAACCCTTTGCTGGGGTAGACCCCATCTCGGTGGCAGATATTCAGGAGATTGTGTCTCGACTACGCGATCGCAACATTGGCATTCTCATCACCGATCACAACGTCCGCGAAACCTTGGCGATTACCGATCGCGCCTATATTATGCGAGAAGGGCGGGTGTTGACCTCTGGCACCCCCGACGAACTTTATAATGACCCCATGGTGCGTCAGTATTATCTAGGCAGTCAATTTCAGCGATGACGCCTCATACTTTGCGAGTGTCTCAGCCTGTGCAGCGGCGATGGCCTTGGTTTCCAAGGTTATCGGTTTTAGATCGGTATGTAATTCAAGAATTGCTCAAGCCATTTTTATTTGGCGTGGGCATTTTTTCGGCGGTGGGTGTTTCAGCAGGTTCGCTGTTTACGCTACTGCAACAGGTTACTTCAACTCAAATTCCTTTAGAGATTGCCCTCAAAGTTTTAATTCTTCAGGTACCGCGCTTTGTGAGCTTTGCCTTGCCCATGGCGATGCTGCTGGCAAGTTTACTTTGCTTAGCGCGGCTGTCGAGCGATCGCGAACTGACGGCTTTACGCGCCTGTGGCGTGAGTTTCTACCGTTTGCTGGTGCCCATTTTAGTCTTTTGTCTCAGCGTGATGGGTCTAATGTTTGCCCTCAATGAAGATCTGGTGCCTTTTACGCAGTACCAAGCCAAGCTAATGATGCAGCAGCCTGCTCTCGAAGGAAAGCTCAATTTACAGGACAAAAACGTTTTTTATCAGGAGTATGGTCCAAACCGAGAAGTGCGTCGGTTTTTCTATGCTCAAACCTTTGATGGTCAGTCGATGCAGGCGCTGACGATTTTAGACCTGACCCAGCCTCAGGCCAATCAGGTGATTTCAGCGGAGCGCGCAGTTTGGGATCCAAAAGAAAGCCGTTGGCAGTTCCAGAATGGCAAAATCTATCGCGTAACGGCAGACGGCAGCGACCAAAGCGTTGCGTCATTTAAAGATCAACAGCTTTATATCCCAAGAGATCCCCTAGATTTAGCGGCTCCGCAACAGGCGCTTGAGGATATGTCGATCGCCGATGCGCGGGGCTATTTAGCCCAGCAGCGGCAAAATGGAGATGCGACCAAGCAACGGAAGGCAGAGCTGCATATTCAGCAGCAGTTTGCGCTGCCAGTGGTAACGCTGCTGTTTGGGGTGATTGGGAGTACACTAGGCACTTCATTACGGCGCGTCTCTAACAGCACTGGCTTTGGCATTAGCATTTTGATTGTGCTGGGCTACTACTTTTTAGGGTTTTTAACCAGCAGTTTGGGAAATTTGGGTATATTGCCGCCTGTTGCTGCTGCTTGGTTGCCCAATGGGGCGATCTCACTGACTGCCGTGTGGCTGCTGGCACGAGTTGATCGCTAGATGACGTAAATTCTAAATTCAATGATGCACTTGAAGTTCTTCCCCCTATGCTAATAGGATTTCCATTAATATCA
>JAGVDA010000355.1 GCA_020058975.1 Thermosynechococcus sp. WC_1
AGCTGCGGCAGCAAGCCCAACGGGACAGCGATGCCTTCCAAACCGAAAATGCAGCGTTTCAGGCGCGTCTGAAGGTATTAGCCCAAGCGGAGCAAGATCTAAAGCAAGCTCAAGCCAAACTGACCCAACTCGAACAAACTGTGAGTCAGGTATCTGAGGAACGAGGGGTACTAACGCTGACCCTGACCACAGCCCAGGCAAGAGTACAGTCCCTAGAAACTGACCTAGACAATCTCCAGCAACTGCGACAGCAGTTGACGGAAGCGCTTCAGCAGGCTCACGATGAAACCACTGGGCTGCAAGATCAGGTGACAACCCTAGCGCAGACTCACCAGCGCACCCTGACCGACCTTGAGACGCAACATCAAACGGCGATCGCCCAGCTACAGCATCAGCTAACAACCCTAGAACCCTACCCTGCTCAAGTTGAAGATCTCCAAGTACAGCTCCAAACCGCCCAAAACGATCGCACGACCCTTCAGCAGCAAGTAGATCGCCTCACACAAACGCAAGAACGGCTTCAGCAAACCCAGCGCAGCGGCAGCCAGTCCCTGACCACACTCCAGCAGCGACTTCAGGATTTAGAATTCCAAAACGTGAAGCTAGAAAGCGATCTTCTCGAAATGCAGGAGGTTGCGGCTGTTACCGAACAAACGCAAAGCAATCTTCAAACGGAGCTAGAAACCGCCCATCAAAACATCTCTAACCTTGAGAGCAACCTTGCTCAAGCCAACGCGCTTGGGCAACAAGTGCAGGTGTTAGAACAAGAGCGCGATCGCCTAACTCAAGCCCTCGAGCAAACCCAAACCACCCTTACAGAACAAGAGCAAGCCAAAGCAAACCTAGAAAGCTTACTGCAAAACACTCAAGCCCAAACATTGGAATTAGAGACTCAGGTACAGCAGTTCTCGCAAGCCCAAACGCTGCATCAACAGGAACTTCAGGCAAACCACGCGACCATCGAAAACCTGACGCAGCAAATTCAAGTTTTAGAACAGCAGGAAGCGACACTCAAGACGGCTGCG
The DNA here is from genome assembly GCA_020058975.1 of Thermosynechococcus sp. WC_1. Taxonomy (GTDB): domain Bacteria; phylum Cyanobacteriota; class Cyanobacteriia; order Thermosynechococcales; family Thermosynechococcaceae; genus JAAURS01. The sequence goes on from JAGVDA010000355.1 coordinate 1,026, forward strand.
GCACAAGGCGAAACCTTAGCACCGCAGCTTGTGGCACTAGAACAAGAGCGCGATCGCCTCAGTCAAGAACTTAAAGCGTCTCAAGTCACACTGTCTGAGCAAGAACAAGCCAAGGCAAACCTAGAAGGCTTACTGCAAAATGCTCAAGCCCAAACAGATGCTTTAGAAGCCGAGTTGCAGCAGCTTACGCAAGCCGAGACGACTTCTCAAACAGATGTTCAGTCTCACCAAACTGCCCTAGAAACGCTCACCCAGCAGATTCAAGCCCTACAGCAAGAAAAGGCAAAACAGGCCGAGAAATTAGAAACGGCGATCGCCCAGACAAACGCCCTCACGCCTCAACTTCAGGCGCTTCAGCAAGAACGTGACGAGATGGCGCTAGGGCTAACAGAAGCCAGTACCGTCGTAGATACCCTGGAGCAAAAGATAGAAACCCTTCAAAAAGAAAAAAGTCAGTTGGCAGAAGCCATGAAAATGGCAAAGGATGTCGTTGCCTTTTTAGAGCAGCAGGTGAAGGATTTAAGCCAGCAAAAGGTAAATTTGCCTCAAACGCCCCAAGTCGCTCAGCCAGTGGCAGAACCCAAAACAGAGCCTAAACCCATTGAAGAAGCGGACTCATCGCCTTCTAGCGCAGGGTCTGCGAATAGAGCATTAGAAGGAAAAACCTTTGTGATTACAGGGAAGCTCTTGGCGCTAAGTTTTGAGCAGGCCAAAGCCCTCATTGAAGCAGCAGGAGGGCAGATTAATGAGCATCCTAGTTCCCAAACCAGCTATGTGGTTGTGGGCACAAACCCTGGCAAGAAGCTCAAAAAAGCCGAGAAATACGGCACCCCGCAGCTTACAGAAACACAGCTTTTAGAGCTATTAGAGCCGTAGAATCATCTGCGGCAAAGGCTCGCTTTTGTAGACAGCCTTTGGGCTAAAGAACATCTATTTTGGCGGGCAAACGTGTACATTTGAGTGGGGGCAAAATTGCCCACCATACCGGATAACTGCATATCAAAAGACAGGGGTACTGCATGGTTGCTGAACTTGTAACAAATGCCTCGGTTGCATCTAGCCCCACAAAGGCCCAACCCCACAGCCGCATTTTAGCGGCGATCGATATTGGCACCAATTCAGTCCACATGGTCGTCGTTCGCATCAACCCCGAACTGCCTGCCTTCAATATTGTCGATGCCGAAAAAAGCACCGTCCGCTTAGGAGAACGCTGCCCTCAAACTGGCAATTTGACCGCAGAAGCAATGGCACGGGCGATCGCCGCTCTCCGACGCTGCCTAGATATGGCAAAGGTCTGGAATGCTGAACAGGTGATTGCCGTTGCCACCAGCGCCACCCGCGAAGCGCCCAATGGCAAAGACTTTATTAGAGAAGTAGAGACGCAGCTAGGGCTGCAAATTGACCTGATCTCAGGCCAAGAAGAAGCCCGTAGAATTTATTTGGGCGTGCTGTCAGGGTTAGAGTTTAACCATCAGCTCCACACCATTATTGACATCGGCGGCGGATCTACAGAACTCATCTTGGGAGATGGTCACGACCCGCGTTTTCTCAGCAGCACCAAAGTAGGCGCAGTGCGTCTCACCAACGAATTTGTTACCACAGACCCCATTAGCAACCGCGACTTTGATCGGCTTCATGCTTACGTGCGCGGCATGTTGGAATGGCCCATTGAAGACCTCAAAGCCAAAATAGAGCAGGGCGAAACCGTCAACATGGTGGGCACTTCAGGCACCATCGAGAGCCTGATTCGTCTCGATGCTTACGCTAACAACACCGGAGCGCCACCCACCACCCTCAGCGGCTATGTCCTCACCCTAGAGCGACTTCAGGCGCTAAACCAACGCTTGAGAAAGCTGTCCTTTGGCGATCGCTGTAAGATTCCAGGTATGTCTGAGCGACGCGCCGAGATTATCTTGGCAGGGGGTGTCATTCTCCAAGAGGTCATGGAGAGCTTAGGCATGACTAAAATTCAGTCCTGCACCCGCGCCCTCCGCGAAGGCATCATTGTAGACTGGATGCTCAACCACGGGCTAATTGAAGATCGGCTGCGCTATCAGGGTTCTGTGCGTCAACGGAGCGCCCTCAACCTCGCGCAAAAGTATCGGGTCAACCTAGACAATGCTCAGCAGGCGGCGAAGTTTGCCGTTATGCTCTTTGATCAAACCTGCGGCACGCTGCATCAGTGGGGCACCCAAGAGCGAGAATTACTCTGGACTGCTGCCATTTTGCATAACTGCGGACACTATATCAGTCACTCCGCTCACCATAAGCATTCCTATTACCTCATCCGCAATGGCGGTTTACTGGGGTATACCGATGCTGAGATTGAAATGATTGCCAACCTTGCGCGCTATCATCGCAAAGGCGCACCCAAGAAAAAACACGAGAGCTATCAAGGGTTAGGTAAACTAGAGCGCCAAATGGTCGATCAGCTCAGCGCCCTTCTCAAGGTTGCCGTTGCCCTCGATCGCCGACAAATTAACGCCATTGACTCACTGCACTGCACCTTTAATGCGGCTCAGCGTGAGCTATCTCTGACCCTAACGCCCGCTCAACTAGGGGATGACTGTAGCCTAGAGCGATGGAGCTTGGAATATAAAAAAGCCTGTCTAGAAGCAGAGTTTGGTATAAAACTCGTCGTCAAAGTAGACGCTGCCCAAGATACGGGCGTTTTTTCTGCGGTTGGCTAATAATCCCCAGCCTTGCTAAAAACAGTCTGTTTCTGGCGACCATAACCCCCTAAGATGATGGGAGTTGCTGCGCTCTAAGACTCTATGGCTGTAAAAGCGATTACCCTGCTAGGTTCCACTGGCTCCATTGGTACCCAAACTCTAGATATTGTTGCAAGCCATCCCGACCAGTTTCGGATTGTGGGGCTGGCAGCAGGTCGTAATATTGTGCTGCTGGCAGACCAAATTCGGCAGTTTAAGCCCGAGATAGTGGCGATCGCAGACCCAACCCAAATCCCCGATCTAAAAGCGGCAATTGCAGGCGTTGTGCCGCAGCCCATCTTAGTGAGCGGCGAAGCAGGCATTGTTGAAGTTGCCGCCTATGGCGATTCCCAGTCCGTGGTCACCGGAATTGTGGGTTGTGCAGGGCTGCTGCCCACGATTGCCGCCATTAAAGCAGGCAAAGATATTGCCTTAGCCAATAAAGAAACATTAATTGCGGGTGGCCCAGTCGTACTGCCGCTGGTCGAAGCCCATGGCGTTAAGCTCCTCCCCGCAGACTCAGAACACTCCGCTATTTTTCAGTGCTTACAGGGTGTTCCAGAAGGCGGACTCCGGCGCATTATTCTTACGGCTTCTGGTGGCGCGTTTAGAGATTGGCCTGTCGAAAAGCTATCACAGGTGACGGTTGCTGATGCTCTGAAGCACCCGAACTGGTCGATGGGTCGCAAAATCACGGTAGACTCTGCCACCTTGATGAACAAAGGGCTAGAGGTGATTGAAGCCCACTACCTCTTTGGCGCAGATTACGACCACATTGATATCGTCATCCACCCCCAAAGCATTATTCACTCTCTTATTGAGGTACAAGATACCTCCGTGCTGGCTCAACTGGGCTGGCCTGACATGCGCTTGCCACTCCTCTACGCACTCTCTTGGCCGGAGCGCATCGCCACAAATTGGGAACCTCTAGATTTAGTTAAATCCGGCGACCTCACCTTCCGCGCACCCAATCACGAAAAATATCCCTGCATGGGCTTAGCCTACGCCGCCGGACGCGCAGGTGGCTGTTTGCCAGCGGTCTTAAATGCGGCTAATGAGCAGGCCGTTGCCCTATTTTTAGACGAAAAAATCACCTTTTTGGATATCCCTAGGGTGATTGAGAAAGCCTGCGATCGCTTCGTATCTCAAAACACCTCAACCCCTAGCCTAGACGATATTCTCCATGCTGACCGCTGGGCAAGACAAGCTGTACTAGAGGCGAGCCAAACGTCAACAGCAACCATCGTTGCACTTTCAAACTAATACAGCGGAGCTGGCTTTTCTTTAATTCGTTTTGCAATCGGTCGCACTCGCTTGACGACCTTAGTCAAATAGCTATAGTCTGGCGGTTTTGCATTGGTGACATATTCAGCGGCGGCAGCTACAGAGGCCGGAGCCGTTTCGAGTGCCTTGCGGATTTGTTCTTGGGCATTGCGCTCAACGGTGGAACCCACCAAAACGCTACCCGATGGGATCTGATGGGTATCTCGTGCCAAAATCCGAAATTTTGTAGAGCCAAAGTCACCGCGATATTGGTTCAGCTCAGTTACAGATAATGCCCCCGCCATCACTTCTCCTTTATTGATCCACTCTAGTGTCGTTCTGGGTGTTGGTGACAGGCGAATACCCGCAAAGGTTATTCCATAAAGGTTATAGATGGGTAAATAATAGCCTGTCGCTGAGCCAACTTGCCCCAAGGCAACTGTTTGATTTGCCAGGTCATTAAGCTGTGTCACTGAGCTATCTTGTCGCACCACAATCACAGAACGCTCTGTCTCAACCCCAGTTTGAGGCAAAAGGGGCAGGTATTGGTCTTCAGAAATGGCGATCGCCGCTAGACCTGGGGGCGCAAACACAATGTCCCAGGCTTTACGCTCAATTTGCTGTACTGCCTGCACTTCGTTGTAGGCTGGCTCTATCTCAATAATGCTCTTAAGCTGGCTTTCTAAATGGGTTTTGAGCGGGGCATACCGTTCAGCCACATTGCTGCCTTTGCCATAGCTCACCACACCAACAACAAGCTTTTTCTGCCCCGACAACTCAGAGGAGGCACAGCCCAATAGCGTATAAAAAAGTAGTGAAAAGCTCAGGAAACGGTTAAAAAACATATTCAATTGGAATGGCTCTTCTAATAACAGCTTATAATTATGTTTACTCTAGCAATAGAAGCCAAGACTTTTAAGTTTAGTTAAGCTCATTCATAAATAAGCCTATGTGCTTTCGCAGCGTATTTCTACCCATCAAGGAGATTGCTTAAAATGTTGAATCGGCTTAGGTTAGGTACAAAGCTTAATCTAATATTGCTAGTCGTTTTTCTGATCATTGTTGTTGTTAACGGAATTATCTTATCTCAGATTTTGCAGAAAAATGCGGAGCAAGAGATCACCTCTAAAGCCGCACTGCTCATTGAGACAATGGGTTCTGTCAGAGACTATACCAGCACTCAAATTAACCCAGAATTAGCACCTCGGCTAGAAACCGAAGATCAGTTTTTGCCGCAGACCGTCCCAGGATACTCAGCGCGGGAGGTCTTTGAGAATCTACGAAAGCGTGAGCAATATAGAGACTTTTTCTATAAAGAAGCGACACTAAATCCTACCAATCTTAGAGACAAAGCAGATACCTTTGAAAGTGAAATTGTAAATCAATTTCGCAATCAATCCACGCTTAAAGAACAGTCTGGTTTTCGTAGTTTGGCAGGGGGAGATATTTTTTATGTCGCTCGACCTATTGCGATTAGCAATCAGACCTGTCTACGGTGCCACAGCACTCCTGCCGCTGCGCCCAAGAGTCAGCTTATTTCCTACGGCAGTGACAACGGATTTGGCTGGAAGCTCAATGAAATTGTGGGGGCTAAAATTGTTTCCGTTCCTGCTAGCAAAATTTTGGCAGATGCTCGGCGGCTCCAGCTCTTAGTCATTGGTATTTTGACAGCTGGCTGTGTCATTGCAATTATTATCCTTAACCTGTTTCTACGAATTTCGATTGTGAAACCCCTAACGGAAATGTCACAGTGGTCTAAGGCACTGAGTACAGGCAATACCAGTGATGAATTTAAGCATGTAGCCAAAGATGAAATTGGCATTTTGGCGACGTCGCTAAATCGACTGAAAGTTAGTTTAGAAATGGCGATGAATATGCTGAATCCTAATAATCCATCTTGAATTATCTGTAATGCATATAAGTTATAAATTTATATCAGTCATACTAAGAGTATCGCCTGCCTTTAATCCTAAATGAGTCTTTGTATCAACCCTATTTGCCCTCGCCCTCAAAACCCTGATGATCGGCTGTTTTGTCAGAGCTGTGGGTCTGAGCTACTGTTAGAGGGGCGCTATAGTGTCCTGTCAATGTTGGGCGAGGGTGGCTGCGGCAAGACCTATGAGGTAGGCGATCGCGATGGCATCAGTAAGGTGCTGAAGGTGCTGAGTAAAAATGAGCCAAAATACGTCGAATTATTCCATCGAGAGGCGAAGGTTTTAAGCCAGCTCAATCATCCTGGGATTCCAACCGTTGAGCCAAATGCCTACTTCGCCTATCTGCCGAAGGATTCGACCGCGCCGTTGTATTGCCTTGTGATGGAGAAAATTACGGGGCTAGATTTACAAAAGTATCTCCAGCAGCGCGGTAGCCCGATTGGTCAGGGTTTGGCTGTTCAATGGCTCATTCAGCTTGCAACTATTTTGAAGGCCGTTCATACCCAGCAGTTCTTGCATCGAGATATTAAGCCGTCTAACATCATGCTGAAGTCGGTTGGGCACTTGGTTTTGATTGACTTTGGCACCGTTCGCACCATTACAAAAGTTTCTTCAGTGGGGGAACCTTCGACCCAAGCCACTCGCATTATGTCGGCGCTGTACACCCCGATGGAGCAAATGAAGGGCAAGCCGGTACCCCAGTCTGATTTCTTTGCCTTAGGTAGAACCTTTGTGTATTTACTGACGGGTCAAGACCTGAGCGATCTGTACGATCCTGAGGCAGATGTGATGGAATGGCGCGGCTACGTCCCTAATCTTTCCGAAAAATTGGCAGATTTCATCGATCAGCTTATGGCTCCCCTGGTCTCTCAGCGTCCAGCCAATGCGGACGTGATCTTGCAGAAGTTGTTTGAGATTCAACGAGAGTTTGTTGCCGTCCCAGAAGTTTTGACCTCAACTCAAATTAGAGACGCGCCTACGCAGCTAGCCCCCCACCGTCTGGGTCTAGCCCCAGACTTAATCGGACATACGGCTAAACCTGCGCCACTCTCCCAAGTCAGTTCAGCAATGATTGAGCGCTGTAAGCAAGAACTAGCCGAGTTTATTGGGCCAATTGCTGCCATTGTGTGTCAACGGACATTAGCTCAAAAACCTCAGCTTTCAGAGCGTGAGTTTGTAGAGGCGATCGCCCAGCAAATTCCCAAACCCGAAGACGCCAATGCCTTTCGCCAACGACTGCGTTAAGCGAAAATAGAAAACGCTGCCAGCAGCATTCTTAGGATCTTTAAATCTCAATTAGGATCTTTAAATCTCAATATAGAACCTGAGTCGTAACCTTTTGGAATTGATTTTATGGGAAATGCAGATTCTTGGTGCGTAGCGATCGCCCTCTTTCAATCCGAGCGAACTTCATGAGCTGTCCCTTCGGTCAATGTCAGAAGCCCTAATTTAACGTTATTCTGAAGAAAGTGTTTGCTAGCTTACACATTAGCTGCTGTAATCTCCACCTTTATTGTTTCGGCTCAACCCAACCCGCATGAATATCCTCACTAACCTACTCGCTCAGCCTGCGCAACCCACCATTTCAAAGCAGCGTAAAGGCATTGAGATTAAATCTAAGCGTGAGATTGATATCATGCGCCAGTCTGCCAAAATTGTGGCGACGGTTCTCAAAGAAATTTCTGGCATGGTCGAACCCGGCATGACCACTGCCGACCTAGATGCCTATGCCGAAAAGCGAATTCGGGAAATGGGCGCAACCCCCAGCTTTAAGGGCTATCACGGGTTTCCAGCATCCCTTTGCACCAGCATTAACAACGAAGTGGTTCACGGCATCCCTAACCGAAAAAAGGTGATTCGTGAAGGGGATGTGCTGAAGGTAGACACTGGGGCATTTTTCCAAGGTTTCCACGGCGACTCCTGCATTACGATCGCCGTGGGTCTTGTCACCGACCATGCCGCTAAGCTCATCCGAGTGGCAGAAGAAGCGCTTTACAAAGGTATTGAGCAGGTCAAAGAAGGCAACTGCCTCATGGATTTGGCGGGTGCAGTGCAGGATCACGTTGAGGCCAATGGTTTTAAGGTTGTCGAAGAATTTACAGGCCACGGCGTAGGCCGCAACCTCCACGAAGAACCCTCTGTGTTTAATACCCGCACCCACGACCTCAAAAACGTGCGTCTGCGCGAAGGCATGACCTTGGCGATCGAACCTATTGTGAATGCAGGGTCACGACATACGAAGATATTGCGCGATCGCTGGACGGCGGTAACGGTCGATAATTCGCTTTCTGCTCAGTTTGAGCACACCGTACTCGTGACAAAGACGGGCTACGAAATCTTGACCGACCGCAATCATCTCTAACGCAATCGCCCTAGAGATTAGAACCCGAAACAATTAATAAACCTCCGGTAAATACCGGAGGTTTATTGTTGTAACTCAAATCCATGAAATGATGACCGTATAACTCAGTTCATCTCAGCCGATCTATCTAGATCCTTTTTTGCATTATGAGCAAAATCTCTTGCGGCATTGCCCTCTGCATCCCCCTCATTTTTACAATAGGCTGCACCAGTAATAGCAGCACTACAACAGGTTCGTCTGGGACATCCAGCAGCCCTAGCACCAGTGAAAACTCAGCCCAGGGAGCTATCCCCATCGGAATTGGGGTTGCTCAAACCAGCAACGTGGCGCTCCTCGGTCAAGAAGAAGTAGCAGGCGCTAAACTTGCAGAACAATACTTTAATGAAAAAGGCGGCATTAACGGCACCCCCATCAAGCTCATCTTTCAAGATACAGGCGGAGATGAAGCCGGAGCCATTAATGCCTTTCAAGCCCTCATCAGTAAAGATAAAGTCGTGGGTATTGTCGGCCCCACCCTTTCTCAGCAAGCATTCAGTGCCGACCCTATTGCCGATCGCGCCAAGGTGCCTGTGATTGGCCCTTCCAATACCGCCAAGGGCATTCCGCAAATTGGGGAATTTGTGGCTCGTGTTTCTGCGCCTGTCTCAATTGTGGCTCCCAATGCGGTCAAAGCTGCGCTTAAAATTAATCCGAAGATTAAGAAAGTGGCGGTATTTTTTGCCCAAAATGATGCCTTTAGTAAATCTGAAACCGAAATTTTTCAGCAAACCGTGAAGGATCAGAAACTGGACTTGGTGACAGTACAAAAATTCCAGACCACGGATACCGATTTCCAAACCCAGGCGACCGCAGCCATTAATCTTAAGCCAGATTTAGCCATCATTTCAGGGCTTGCGGCAGACGGCGGAAACCTCGTGCGCCAACTCCGTGAGTTGGGCTACAAGGGCACCATTATTGGCGGCAATGGACTCAATACCTCCAACGTGCTGCCCGTCTGTAAGGCACTCTGCGATGGCGTGTTGATTGCCCAAGCCTATAACCCAGAGTATCCGAGCGCGCTCAACCAGTCCTTTCGCAAGGCTTACCAAGCCCAGTCTAAAAAAGAGCCGCCTCAGTTTAGCGCCCAAACCTTTGCGGGGGTTCAGGTCTTTGTAGAGGCGTTGAAAGTGCTTGATCGGCAAAGTAAGGTTAGCAAAAAGCCTTTGGCAGAGCTGCGTGTGGCGCTGAATCAGCAGCTCCTTAAAGGCAAATACGACACGCCTCTAGGTGAGATTTCCTTTACGCCTGAAGGTGAAGTGGTTCAGAAAGATTTTTATGTGGCACAGATCAAAATGGACGCGGATGGTGTCAACGGTAAGTTTACGTTTTTGAAGTAAGTAGACAAACGTTTTGGACGGGATTGGGTTTCGGCTACGCTCAACCCTCGCCAATACGGGAATTGAGGGTTGAGACTTCGGCTATCGCTCAGTCGGACACGTAGCCGAAACCCGTTGCCATGATCATTCGCATATCACGTCAATGACGCTTACGCTATTTCTACAAAACATTCTGAATGGACTCTCTGTCGGGAGTGTCTATGCCATCTTTGCCCTTGGCTATACCCTCGTGTTTTCAATTCTGGGGATCATTAACTTCGCCCACGGCGCAGTCTTTACCTTGGGTGCATATTTCACCTATATCCTCATGGGCGGCGCATTTGGGTTTAATGGGCTATTGGCGAACCTAAAACTGCCCATAGCGCTACCCTTTGCCCTAGCGGTTTTGCTCAGCGGCACCCTATCTGGATTGGTCTGCATTGCTATTGAGCGATTGGCCTTTCGTCCACTCCGACGACGAGGGGCAGACCCTCTGCTGACGGTGGTTTCCAGCTTGGGGGTTGCGTTTATTATTGTCAATTTAATTCAATATTTGGTAGGAGCTGAAACCTATACTTTTCCGGCTAATACCTACGGTAGCCTTCCTGCGGCGGTAAACTTTGGCACCACTGAGAACCCTATCCCTATCCGCACGGTGCAAATTATTATTTTTGGCGTATCTGCCGTTATTCTGACGGGGTTGACCTATTGGGTTAACGCAACCAAGTACGGAAAGGCAATGCAGGCGGTGGCAGAAGACCCTGTGACCGCTAGCTTGTTGGGTATTAATACTGATCGCTTTATTGTATTTACGTTTTTTGTGAGTGGGTTTCTGGGTGCCTTAGCCGGGACTTTAGTTGGGTCTAGCGTCAGCATTGCGGGGCCTTACTTTGGCATTGGTTTTGGGCTTAAGGGGTTAGCGGTGATTGTACTTGGCGGCTTGGGCAGTATTCCTGGTGCGGTGGTGGGCGGCTTGGCGATTGGCATTATTGAAGCCTTTGTGCCCAGCGAATTTTCGGCCTATAAAGACGCGATCGCCTTTGCCATTTTGTTTGCTATGCTGCTGCTCAGACCACAGGGGTTATTGGGGCGATCGCAAATCCAGAAAGTCTAAAACACATCGCCATACCATAGGATCCACAGCGGCAGACAAAACCCAAAGAGAAACAACTTTCTATTGTGGGCACCCTAGAGACAACCCCTAGATCAGATCGCTGACTGTATTGACAGTCTTTTCGCAGACAATGCCACAAAAACTGCCAAACCCTGATCCGATTGAATTACCCTCTCAACCTGGGAAGCCCTCTATTTCACTGCGATTACTGCTGGTGTTGCCCTTTGTCTTACAAATTTTTGCGGCAGTGGGGCTAGTGGGGTGGTTGTCTTTACAAAACGGAAAAAAGGCGGTTGAAGCGCTGGCCTATCAACTTATTGATAAATCTCAAACCCTGGTTGAAGAGCACTTAAATACCTACCTCGCAGAACCCCATCGCATTAACCAACTCAATGCCAATGCGATCGAGCTTGGGCAACTGAACCTCAATGACTTTGGGCGCTCAGGCCGTCACTTTTGGAAACAGTCGCAGTCTTTTAACGTCAGCTACATTGGCGGCGCACTGCTCACAGGCGAATTTTCAGGGGCTGGGCGCTGGCTGAAGGGGCAAGGTACCACCATTGACGAACGTTCAGCGCGGTTAGGCTACCGAAACTATACCTATGCCACCAATAGCCAAGGCGATCGTACTAAGGCCGTCTATATCTACGACTACAACCCCAAAGAAGAAAATTGGTACCCTGCCGCCATTAAAGCAGGTAAGCCCGTATGGTCTGCGGTCTATAACTGGAGCGATACGCCTGAAATTGTCTCGATTGATGCAGGCTACCCCATTTATGACAGCAAACGTCAGCTCATTGCCGTCTTGGATGTTTCGCTGTTGCTCTCAAACATTAGCGAGTTTCTGGGTCAGGTAAACGTTAGTCGTGGGGCAAAAGTTTGGGTCATTGAGCGCAATGGCAACTTAATTGCCAGCTCTAGCAAAGAACAGCCTTTTGAACTGGTAAAAGGCAAAGCAGAACGTCTGAGTGTTTTAAAGAGCCAAGACCCTATTATTCGATCCACTGGCGCGTTTTTGCAGCAAAAATTTGGGGATTTTAAGCGCATTAATACCGATCAGATATTGGTATTTAATCTAAAAAATGGTCGTCAGTTTGTCAATATTTCACCCTGGAAAGATCGATTTGGGCTGGACTGGTTAGTGGTTGTCACGGTTCCAGAATCCGACTTCATGGCTCAGATTAACGCGAATACGCGCTTAACAATACTGCTTTGCCTTGCGGCGTTAGCAGTCTCAACGTTAGTTGGAGTGTTGACCTCTCGGTGGGTCACTCAACCTATTCGACGGCTCAATCGGGCAAGTCGGGCGATCGCAGACGGCAATCTTGCCCAAAAGCTATCTAGCGAGCCAATCCGAGAATTAAATGATTTAGCCCAGTCTTTTAATGGAATGGCGGATGAGCTTCAGCAATCTTTCAATCAGCTTGAGGCAAGAGTGGCAGATCGTACCCATTCTTTGCGGCAAACAGAAGAGCGTTATCGTCGAATTTTTGAGCAGGCCAGTGAAGGAATTTTTCAAACTTCTCCCCAAGGTCAGTACCTCAACGCAAATCTAGCACTCGCTAAAATTTACGGTTATGATTCGCCAGAAGAATTGATTAGCCATCGCCAAAATCTTAACGAACAGCTTTATCGAGAAACTCAGCGTCGCCAACAGTTTATTGAAACGATTGAGCGCGAAGGGTCAATTACAGAATTTGAATCCCAAGTCAGAACCCATGCAGGCGAATTAATTTGGATTGTTGAGAATGCCCATCGCGTTTGTGACGAGCATGGTCAACTGCTCTACTACGAAGGCACGGTTCAAGATATTACTGCACGAAAAGTGACCGAAGCCATTCTCGTGCGACAGCTCTCTGCCATCGAAGCTGCCAGCGAAGGCATTGCAATTTTGACCAATAATCAGTTTATTTATCTTAATCCTGCTCATATCAGCTTATTTGGCTACGACTCACTTAATGAATTAATCGGTCAACCTTGGACTGTTTTGTACTCACCCGAAGAAGTGCGGCGGTTTGAGCAAGACATTGCCCCAGTCCTCATGGAAAAAGGGCATTGGCAAGGGGAAATGCTGGCTCAGCGCAAAGACGGGAGTTTCTTTGCTGAAGAACTTTCTCTTACTTTTGCTGACAACGGCGATTTGATTTGCGTTTGTCGAGATATTACCGAACGCAAGCTCACTCAGGTTCGCCTAGAGGTGTCTAAAGAATCGGCAGAGAAGGCAAATCGTGCCAAAAGTCAATTTTTAGCAAATATGAGCCACGAGTTAAGAACTCCCCTTAACGCCATTATTGGGTTTACGCAGCTCATGGCAAAAGATAATTCGCTTAAGGGTGAAAATCAAGAGTTTGTCGAAATTATTAACCAGAGTGGTGAACATTTATTGGGACTCATTAACGACATTTTGGAAATGTCAAAAATTGAGGCTGGATTGGTCGCCCTTGCCGAGAATAATTTTGATCTATACCGTTTACTGAAATCGGTTGAGACTCTTTTTAAGCTTAAGACAGATGCAAAAGGGCTTCAGCTCATTTTTGTGCGCGCAGATGATGTCCCTCAGTTTATTGAAGCTGACGAGATTAAATTGCGCCAGATTTTAATGAACCTCTTAGGGAATGCGACTAAGTTCACTCAATCTGGTCACATTCGGGTCAGCGTAAGGGCTGAAGCGGTTGAAGAACTAGACTACGATGCACCCTTTCGGCTCTGGGTTGAAGTCGAAGATACGGGTATGGGCATTTCTGAATCTGAACTTCCGCGTTTATTCCAGCCCTTTGTCCAAACGGAATCCGGTCGCAAGTCTCAGCAGGGCACAGGGTTAGGGCTGACCATTAGCCGTAAGTTTGTACAGTTGATGGGCGGTGATTTGACGGTTCGCAGTGAGATTGGGCTAGGAACCACTTTTGCCTTTGCAATTCAGACCCGTCGTGCAGTCCCCGAAACGATCTCAGCTCACTCGTCCTCGCGTCGGGCGATTGGGCTAGCCAGTGGGCAGCCTAGCTATCGCATTTTGGTGGTAGACGATAAGCCGAATAATCGCCGACTTCTGGTCACACTACTCTCTTCACTGGGTTTTCAGGTGCTTGAGGCAGCCAACGGGTTAGAGGCGATCGCCGCTTGGGAAAATTGGCTTCCCCATCTCATTTTGATGGATATGCGGATGCCCGAAATGAATGGCTATGAGGCCACCCAACGAATCAAAGCAACCCACCAAGGCCGATCCACTGCCATTATTGCCTTGACGGCAAGCGCCCTCCATGAAGAGCGCCATGAAATGATTGAAGCAGGCTGCGATGACTGCGTTTATAAGCCTTTTCGAGAAGAGGAGCTGCTTGCAACGTTGATGAAGCATCTGCATGTGGAATTTGTGTATGACGACGCAGTAGTCGCCCCAAAGAATATAGCCTCAGATTCAGGTGAAGTGCTTACCGCTGCTGCGATCGCCGCCGTTATGGACGTGGAGTGGATCAACGCACTGCAAACTGCTGCTAGAAGTGGTGACGACGACCCAATCTACCCTCTCATTGCTCAAATTCCGCCCCAGTACACCCTCCTCATTGAAGGCTTATTGCAATTAACCGAGCAGTTTGCCTTTGACCAGATTTTAAGCCTCACCCAAAGCCCGTCAAACGCATTGCGGTGAATGCTTCACCTAAATTTTCGTCTGTAGAAAAAGCTTACATCCATGTTCAAGCTGGGCAGGGTATGGGAAGCTCAAGGGGTAGCCCTTACAGCAATGTTGATTCGTGACTGATTTTATTGCCACTTACGGCGCTTTGCTTATTTCAATGCTGCTCGGCGCAATGCTGGGGCTATCTCTGTATTTGCCGCTGATGGCGGGGCAGCTTTCTTTGGCTAGCCCTGGCTTTTATGCCTTAGGGGGCTATGTTACTGCCATTTTATCAACGCAGGTGTTTAAGCCAGAGGGAACGCTGTTTCCCATCCCGCTGCTGCTGTTAGAAATGGCGATCGCCGCAATCCTTTGCGCCATCTTAGGTGTGTTGGTAGGGGTTCCGGCGCTGCGACTGAAGGGGATTTACTTGGCGATCGCCACCATTGCCTTTGTCGAAA
>JAGVDA010000033.1 GCA_020058975.1 Thermosynechococcus sp. WC_1
GTCCTTATTAGAGCTAGAAAAGCTCTAAACTCGTCATTTTTAGCAATAATTAACCATTCAATCTGTCATAATATATCAAAATATAGTACGGAATCTTGATAAACGCAAGCCCACTAGCATTTAATATAAAGCCAAACCACAGCAAGACGAGGGCGATCGCCAACTGCCGCCGCAGCAAAAATGCACCGCTCCCAATAAACCCTACGCTAAGGCCAACAATTTGAACCGTCACGATGGTCTTTACCCCTTTGGTCTGGGAAAGTTCTGGAAACAGCGCAATCACCTCTTGAGGGAGCCAGAGCAGCCCCGTCATGAGGGCTACCCCTAGACTCGTCATGATCCAGCTAATCCAGATGCGCGATCGCTCTGCTTTGCCTTGCCAAGCCATTGACCACCAGTATCCGGTCATCATCGCTAAAGGCGGAACCGCAGGAATGGAGTAGTAGTAAAGCCGAGAGGAAAGGGGTAAAAACATCACAATGGGCAATACGGCCAGTACGCCTAACAGCGTGAGGGCATCGCTGCGTTGACGGTCTTGAGGGGTCGCAGCGGCTTTAAATCCATGCCGCCAGTCTTCCCATGCGCCTTTAAGAGTTGGCGGCAGCAAAAATGTCCAAGGTAGGCACCAAACGGCACTTACCGCTACGTATCCCCACGGGCTAATTTTAGAGATGCTGTAGTCTGGGGGCCATCGTGCATCTAAGGCGCGCTTAAAATTTTCGTTAAGCAAAAAGTATTGCAGAAAGCCAGGATTGTCTTGCTCGACCGCAATGCACCAAGGCACCACCACTGCTGCCACGATCGCAATGCCTAGTAGAGGCCGAAATATTTTTAGGGTTTGCCAGCGACGAGTGGTAAGGGCGATCGCCCCACAGCCCGCCACCCAAAACGCCAGCGCTAAAATCCCCTTTGCCAACACCGCCAGCCCCAGCAGTAGGTAAGCTGCCACAAAAAAGCCATGAGATTTAGGCTGTACCGTCAATCGCCACAGACAGTACATCATGGCTAAAAGCAGCGTGCCTAAAAGCTCATCAATCAGGAGCTGATGGGCAAAAATAAACCAGCCCACCCCTGTACTCAGCAGCACAATGGTTGCACGACTCGCAATCACGCCCCAGATCTGACGGCTCCACAGCCACGCCACTACCACTCCCAACCACCCTGCCAAGGCAATGGGGAAACGCGCCGCAAATTCCTGGAATCCAAATAGCTTAAAGCTGGTGGCAATGAGCCAATATAGCAGAGGCGGCTTATTGAGGTAGGGTGCGCCATTGAGCGTGGGCGTAACCCAGTCCCCTTGCAAAATCATCTCCCGTGCCACGCCTGCAAAATGACCCTCGTGGGGTTCAAACAGACCGTATTTTTCTAGCCCGTAGGTGATCAGAATAAAAGCCGCGAACAGCAGTACTCCATCAATCCATTCAACGTATTTATTGAGCTTGACAGACTGCATGTCTTCGGTAGAGCGATGAATTTCCTTCTACGAGAGTGTACGACAGTTCGACCCTCGCTGCACTAAAAGTATGGAAGCGTTTACGGGCAGATTTATGGGCAGCTTAAAGAGCCTGAGTTTCTTGCTTGCGAACTAAGACTTTTCCTTCAGGAATAGCGGCGGCTCCGCTACCGCCACGGTGGGTTCCGGCAATGGGGGCGGCGTAGCGAGGCCACTCACTGGCGGCAATGGCAATGTGGCGATCGCCCACCACCAGACCCATCGTTGGGTCATAGCCCCGCCAGCCTGCACCAGGCAGGTACACCTCTGCCCAGGCATGCAGCATTTGCTCATAGGCGGGGTCGCCTTCTTCGTAGCCGCTGACGAAGCGAGCGGCAAGACCGACCGCGCGACAGGCTGCCATAAACAGCACCACAAAGTCTCGGCACGTTCCGCTTTGCTGCGTCCAGGTAATGCTGGGGGGTTGCGGGTCGCCTTCTTCTCGCACCTGATAGCGCATTCTTCTGTAGATGCGCTGGTTTAACTCCCCTAAGAAATGGATGGGGTTCCAATTGACGCTGTGGGCAATCTCTTGGGCGAGATGGGTTGCCGCAGGGTCTGACGCAAGGCTCCCTAGGTGCGTGGGGGTGAGATAGGGCTGAAGATGCTCTGAGAGCGCCGTGGGGTAGTCAAAGGGAAGCCGCGTTGCCCACGACTCAAGAATGTAGTTAAAGGGGTTATCGCACAGGGTTTCAACCTCAGAGGTTGCAATGACCTGAAGCGTCTGGGTGGAAAAGTCCCCCCACCAGCAGCGCGTCAGCAGGTTGCCCTCAACATCTAAAAGACTGTTTTGACCTTGAGGGGTTGGCGTGACAGTGAGATCGTATCGCGTGAGCCGCTGAAACCCGTCGCTACGGGGCTGAAGCCGCAGAACGTGAGGGTTTAAAAACACCGAACCGTCGTAGGTGTAGGTTGTGCTGTGGGTAATGGTGTACTTCATGGGGTGTACTTCATTGCCGCTGCACTTGAGTTAAGCCCTTGACGGCTGCTGCCGCTGCCGCAGGTGCCGCAACGGGTTCTCTAGAGAAGAAGGTTTTAAAGATATCGTGGTCGATCGCATTGAGCTGCTGCTGCACCCGATCTAAGAATTCGTGCATCCCGTCGGAGACAATTTCAGAGATGGTTACAAACTCTAGCTCAGAGCGGACTTTGCCGACCGTTCGCTCAGCGGCATTCCGCCAAGTGCCAATGGGCGTACCGCTAATTTGATGCAGCGATCGCTCCATTTCAAATAGGCAAAACCGAATTGATCGCGGAAACTCTGCGTCCAAAATCAAAAACGAGGCGACTTCAGCGGGGGTAATACGATGCTGGACGCTGCTTTTGCGGTACATCTCATAGGCGCTGGCAGAGCGCAGCAATGCAATCCAGCCCAGCTCATCCACCGAAGATCCGACATCTTCAGTAGAGGGCAGCAATATAAAGTATTTGACATCTAAAATGCGGGAGGTTTTATCCGCCCGTTCTAGATAGCGACCCACCTGACCAAAATTCCACGCCTCGTTATGGGACATGGTGGCCTCCATTACCCCCGCAAACAGGTGGCTAGATTCTTTAACTTCTGTCAGCAGCGCATTGAGCGCAGATAGAGAGAGATCTTCGCGTTTTGCTTCTGCCACCATCATGTGAAAGGCGTTAACGCGCTCCCACATTTCAGAAGAAATGATTTCACGAACCGATCGCGCATTTTCACGGGCGGTTTGAAGACAGGA
>JAGVDA010000290.1 GCA_020058975.1 Thermosynechococcus sp. WC_1
GTTTCGATCATGCCGTAGGGCGCTTGGTCAAGGCGACGGCTAAAGGCTTCAGTGAGCTGGTTGTTGATGCGTGCAAACCGATTGTTGGGGTTGACGCGACGGTACATTGAGAGGGCGAGGTTGGTATAGCCCAGATACGCATGCCCTTCATTTGAGCTAAGGACCGACAGACCATTTTCGCCCCAAACTTCAGTGGCAAAAGCAATAGTTTCCGGTCGCAAAAGGTTGTCGAGACACTTCTCAATAATGGGACTATACTCCTGCTTCATTTCTGGATGGGCGATCGCCATCTGACTCAGTCCCAGAGCCGTCATTTGATAGGTTGCGATTGTCCATTCGGCATTATAGCGATCACTGCCTGTCTTAAAGACGGTAGGGTCGATGCCCTGCTGGACTGCGGCGATCGCCTGACTGGCTAAAGACTTTTGAGCCACCAAATCTCCTGCAAAAATGGCCTCTGCTTGGGACGTATAAACTTTCTGATTGGAACCCTTGACGGGAATGTTAACGTAGGAAAACAGGTTCCATCCGGCTATATTTAGCCCTACTGCCCCCAGCGTAACGGCAATCGCCAACAGCGCCAGTTGCTGCTTAAGAGAACGTTTTTTGAGAGATTTCATAAGGTAGGTTACGACAGTGGTAATGCTAGGGTACCCGTCCGCGAACCAGTAATATGAGGTAAGAAATCACAAAGCATTGGCATGTCTGATTTGCAAACTCCCATCGGCGTAGCGTTAATTGGCACTGGATTTGGACAAAAGGTTCATCTCCCTGCCCTCGAGGATTGCCCCCACACTCAAGTTGTGGCTGTGTATCACCGCGATCGCATCAAAGCCGAGGCGATCGCCAAAGCCCACCATATCCCCCACGCCGCCGATAATCTAGAAACGTTGCTGGCCTTACCAGAAGTTCAGGGGGTCTGCATTTCAACCCCGCCCTTCTTGCATTCAGAAATGGCACAGCAGGCGCTCAGCGCAGGCAAACACGTCTTCTTAGAAAAGCCCACGGCGATGACCGTCGCCGAAGCCAAAGCAATCTACCAACTCTCCCAAAAGCAGGGCTTACAAACTGCCCTCAATTTTGAGTTTCGCTTTATCCCTGCCTGGATGGCCTTAAAGGCCAAAATCGAAGCCTTTTATGTGGGCAAACCGCGCCTCATCAAAATTGATTGGGTCGTGCCCGGTCGTGCGGATCCGTCCCGTCCCTGGAGTTGGCACGCCAGTGCTGAAGCGGGCGGTGGTTCCCTCGGTGCGCTGGGTTCTCATACCTTTGACTACATCTGCTGGCTATTTGGCCCCGTCAAACAGCTCTGCGGACGGCTGATTACCTCCGTTGGCTATCGACCTGACCCCATGAGCGGTATGCCCAAAGCAGCAGATGCAGATGACACCTGCCTGATTATGCTAGAGCTGATGGACGGTACGCCTGTACAGATCAGCATTAGCGCCACGGCCTATAACGGGCGTGGTCACTGGGTAGAGATTTATGGCGATAATGGCACGCTCATCCTGGGCAGCGATCACCTTACGGACTATGTGCATGGCTTTAAACTACGGGGCGCTCAATCTGGGGAACCGCTGGCTGAATTGCCGATCCCAGCGGAGTACGACTTTCCCAAAACCCATCCCGATGGACGGATTGCACCTGTGACTCGTGTGATGAACCATTGGGCTGAATGCATCCAAAATGGTCGACCTTCCTCGCCTTCGATTCGAGAAGGGGTTTATTCGCAACTGTTGATGGACTTAATCCACGAGTCTCATGCCACGGGATGCTGGGTGGACATACCTGATTTGGATGGGTTTTTAGGCGTTAATTAACCGATGACAGTCAAAATTTACGGATTTCAAGTCATTATTAGTGGATTGAAATAGACATAAACTAATTGTCAGAAAATTGATTTTCTGACAATTAGTTTAGTGCAAGATCTCAGCTAGTTCCTGTCTGGGCCATTAAGAAGCTTGAACTTGGCTGTCGTACATAATAAGTAATTATTAGCAATATAGCCACTTGTCCCACTACTATCTGTTACATAACTCCACTCACCTTCTTCATGACCAAATCTAACAACATTTCCAGAGGGAAGCTTGCCCACAAGTTTAGCCTTTAGCCAAGCAGATTCTCGCATATTAATCCGACCACCATCTAGGGCTTTCACCTGCAAAAAACCATTAAATTGACGCACCTCTGACGGCATAGAGGAGAGCCTGGAGGATAAAACCCAACCCTGAAGTCCACCTAACGCCTGAACTTTGCGAAACAGACCAGAACGATCTGAAAGAGTCCTGAATACTTTTGTGCCCTCAGTGAGTTCGCCAACATTCCTTGTGCCAATATCCGGACTTTCAAATACCTGTAAAGCACTACCTTGCGAGACCTGCTTAAATGAAGAGCGACAACGATAACCCTGTTCGGCCTTGGCGGTCAGGGGCATTAATGGCACGATGAATGGCATGAGTAAAGATGGCGCAAAGACAATACCAAGTAAAACTTTTTTCCATTTCACAGAGGGAGAATAACGATTAGAAATAAGTTGTGTTTGCATCCGTAATACCAGGGATTAGAATGAAAAATTTCAGTGTTAGAGCTTGTATTAGCTTGTTTATTGCCGAATCACTTGATTAAACACTTGGAAGGTCTAGGAGCATGTGACCATGATCACCGAATAAGATTGATGTTAGACAACTTGCTTTAGGAACGATTTACAAGACAGCGACTTCAATAAATTGATAATCAGTTCTAAAGATTTGGGGTAGAGGATGCTAAAGCGCAAGGGGAGAAGGAGTATGACACTATGGGGCATCATTTTTATCCTGACCTTAGGATTGGTCATTTTGCCCCGCTCCATCGCTCAACCCACTAAAAAGAATGCTCCCAAGACAGAACTTCGAGGCGTTTGGCTGACCAATATTGACAGCGATATACTGTTCTCCCGCGATCGCCTCAAAAAGGGCATCCGTCGTCTTGCAAACCTCAATTTTAATACGGTATACCCCACGGTCTGGAACTGGGGCTACACCCTCTACCCCAGCAAAGTAGCAGAAGCCGCTATTGGCACCTCACAACGGCTTTACCCTGATTTAGGCAACACCGGACAGATTGATGCTCGTGAAGCGGCACAAGGCGATCGCGACATGCTCAAGGAACTCATAGATCTCGCCCACGCCAAAAATATCAGCGTCATTCCATGGTTTGAGTTTGGGTTAATGGCTCCGGCGAATTCAGCCCTTGCTCAACGGCATCCTGACTGGCTGACTCAACATCAAGATGGCAACACAATCGTGAAGGAAGGCCAGGATTCAAGGGTATGGCTTAATCCTTTCCATCCAGAGGTTCAGCAATTTATCACAAGCCTCATTATTGAAGTTGTAGAAAAATACAGAGTAGAGGGCATCCAGCTAGACGATCACTTTGGGCTACCCGTAGAACTGGGCTATGACCCGTTTACCGTCAAACTCTATCAGCAAGAGCATCAGGGCAAAACTCCGCCCAAAAACCCACGCGATAAAGCCTGGATGCGCTGGCGAGCCGACAAAATGACGGGGTTGATGGCAAATATATTTGGGGCGGTCAAGGCGAAGAATTCCAAGGCGCTGATATCGCTCTCACCCAATCCTGCAAAATTTTCCTATGATGTGTTTCTCCAAGACTGGACAGCTTGGGAGCAGTTGGGCTACATCGAAGAGCTAGTGATTCAGGTCTATCGCAAAGACCGTAACCGCTTCTTAACGGAGCTAGCGCGCCCTGAGCTTCAGAAAGCGCGACAGCATATCCCCGTGAGCATCGGCATTCTGTCTGGGCTTAAAAACCGAGACGTGCCTATGAGCTGGATTCAGCAGCAGGTTGAATGGGTGCGCGATCGCCAATTTGCGGGCGTGTCCTTCTTTTTCTACGAAACCCTCTGGACTTCCACCGTAGAATCCATCTATCAGCGCAGCAATGGCATAGAGGCTGTATTCAATCAGCCCATTCTGCGACCGCTCTTATCTAGAGAAAAGTAGTGGTACTGCTTTCGCTACAAGTTTTGACCAAAGTTTGGAAAGGATTGATTTTGTGCATAATTATTAGAGTTGTTGCTTTATAAAAAGGTATGGAACGATTGCAAAACCTATCTTTTTTATTCCTTCCTTGCTTTTCCCTGACCCATCTCCCTTAAGCGGCTTCCAAATAAAAGTTCCATAGCCCTGTCGCTGTTAGCATGAGACGGTCATCAAAATCAGACACACGATTCCTATAAATAGCTGTGACGGAGTTGTAACGCTTAATCCCAGCATGGGCATGTTCACATACCACTCGTTGAGAACTAAACGCCTTATTCTCCTGTTTCTGAGTGTCGCTGAGTTCTTTGCCTCTGGGCTTTTTATGAGGCAGATGGATGTTGACAAAATCATTGTGTAAACCCTGAAATCCTAAATCACCCTGGATTGCAACCTTATCCGAAATGTTGTCTACAAGGGTTTCTGCTCTAAGTTGATGGATATCGTGTATCTTTCCAGGCTTGGCTGGTGTCAGTAATATGACCCGCTTGTCTGGTGTTGTTCCAGTGATGTGTTTGCGGGTATGCCGTTTTTTCTTGCCTGAGTAAGGTTCTGTTTTTCGTTATCTTGAGGGCGTTGAACGGCGCGTTCGGTGCCGTCGAAGATGACTGTCTTGACTTCAGGAAACCGCGCTAAAAATATCTCAATACTCTCAATCTTACGTTCGGGTAACACCATTTTTTGGCCTAAGGCCGTTTCTAAAATCCCTTGAAGTCGATGCACGAGAGCGATTACTCCGGCCTCGGTCGAGGTCAAAGATGATGCTTAGAACATCGACGGTCGGGTAGCACTTGAAGTAGAACAAGATGAAGAAGACTTTGGCTTAGATGCTTTGCAATCGTGCTTTTCTTCCCCCGCCTCTGACGCGTTTGCGGGGCGCTGAAGACTTTTCAAGTGACTCCTCATAAACCGTGCCGAACACCACACACAATTCATCAAATGCTTTTCGATTCAGTTCTGTTAAGGCTCGAATTAAGCGATTATCAGGTGATATTGAGCATGCTCAGACGTATCAACAAGGTCTTTTGATATATTATCTTTTAAAAAGCAACAGGTCTAATATGCTGGCATCTTACTATCAGCTAGGCATACTCTAGACGGAAGAACTCGGCTAAATCAGCTGAATCCATTAATCCGTGCCGCCCCAGCCCCAGCGAGGGTTGCCCTGCACCACTGCGTGACGCAAAATAGCAGGGGTTAAACTGTTGGCGTCACTCAGCCCCGTCATATCCAAGATGAAATAGACTTTGCCCTTCAGGAACTGCATTCGCAGATAGGACTGTTCTGAAGGCTGCCCGTCTACCTTAAAGATGCCTGCGGTAGCGCGACAGTTTTGGAACGGTGCCTTTAGCGTCCCCACCCAGGTCACGCTGAAGGGGTCAACTTTGAAGAGGGAGACTTGCGTGGCGATCGCCCCCAAAGCCGCCATCCCATCCCAAGCAAAGCTGCCCTCTTGGTAGGGTTTAGCCGTCTGGTAAGCTATCACTTTTTCAGGGCAGCGCACCTGCTGCGCATCTATTAAGAGGCGAGGTTTTAGTTCAAAGGTTTCAGCAGCGGCAATAGAAGACCTCATGCTGCTGCTTAAGCCCAGCAATCCAATCGATAAACTAACGCTCCAGAACAAATGACGCATCATAGCAGCAGCGCTCCTTAACCCTAGGTTTCTTGCGCCGAGGTCAAAAGGAATGCTTAAGAACGACGGCTAAACATTTGTACCGCAAAAACGCGCCCACTGGATGGATCAATCGCCACTCCGTAACCAAATCGTTCATAGTTGGGGTTCATCAGATTTCGGCGATGTCCAGCACTCTGCATCCAGCGGCTCTGAAGATTTTCTAAGGTTCGAGCCTGAATGCGTCGACTTCTGCGATCCTGTGCCATTCCGATATTTTCAGCGGGGTACCCCTGTCTGCCCGCCGCCGCCAATCGATCTGATGGGGATCTCCCTTCAGGGGAGTAATGGTCAAAATAGTTCCGCCTCAGCATATCTTCAGCATGGGACTGAGCCGCCTGAGACAGTAAGGGGTCTACGGTCATGGGGACAAGCCCCTCACCCGCGCGATCTCGGTTTGCCAAATTTAGCGCAAACTGCTGCACCTCTTGAGCAACCGTCCGCTGCGGCACAAAGGCTATAGGCTGACGATCTTGAGGTGCAGCCCAAGCCGCGCCAGTAAAGTGTCCAGAACCCGACAATGAAAAAATGGAAGCGAATGCAACACTGCTCAACAGCAACAATCGTGACAAAGGCAAAAAGGGAACAATCCTCATGATCGTTAAATCGTTTAGGGTGATTTAGGGCAACACAGACCGCGCCAAATTATTAAGTATTGCAAATCAATACTTGACAAAAGTAGCGATATTAAATCCAAAAATGGTGTTAATGTATAGTGCCCCATGAGGAATGGATGTTGATCCCTTAGCACTGTTTGATTGACGGGCGATTAGAGCGATCGCCCGATAAGTCGCTATAACTGAAGAGGAAATCTTTGAGATAGAAGACGATTTGGCATGGCCTTTAAAGTCGCAGCACCCAACTTTGAGCAAGGTTTTGAGCGTTGGATTGATGCGCTAGAAACCGCAAAGTCGCTCATTCCAACCTGTAAAGGGCTATTTCAGCAGGTCAAAATTTTAGAGAATGAAAAGCTGGTTTGGGCTTACGATCGCTTTCATCGCTATCCTCAATTCTTTGGAGCCGGAACCTATAAACGGTTAGCGCATCGCTTTTTAATAGAGTCTGCTGAAGATGAAGCCGAAACTTCTCAATCTGAAGCCTAGAAAGGTCTGGGTTACGGCTCTACAATCATTCATGGACGCGCTATCTAAAGATTGAGGCTGTTTCATGAAAATTTGCCAAATTCCGCCGCCGCTCAAGCCAGGCGATCGCCTTTGGGTGATTATGCCCAGTGGGGCGCTACGGGAGACGGCAAATTTTGAGAAGGGTGTGGAGGTATGGCGATCGCGCGGCTACAAGGTAGATCTTTGCTCCACCTATGACCATCGCTGGGGTTACCTCGCCGGAACCGATACAGAACGTCGTCAAGCCCTTGAAATGGGGTTAAATAATGCTGAATACAAAGCCATTGTGTGCGGACGAGGCGGCTACGGTGGCGCACGACTGCTAGAGCAGTGGCAGTGGTCTAGCCCACAACCCAAATGGCTTATTGGCTTTTCTGATGTGACAAGTCTTTTGTGGGCATTGGCTCAGCAGGGTATTTCTGGCGTCCATGGCCCTGTGTTAACCACCCTTGCTCAAGAGCCAGATTGGTCTATGGAGCGCCTGTTTGATTGGCTAGAAGGAAGAGCCTTACACCCCCTTGAGGGCAAGGGCTGGGGCGGCGGCACCGCTACGGGTTTACTGCTGCCTGCCAATCTCACCGTTGCCACCCACTGTTTATTTACCGACATCCAACCCAGTTTAGACGGCGTCATCTTAGCCCTAGAAGACGTCAGTGAAGCCCCCTACCGCATTGATCGAATGCTAACCCAGTGGCGCACGAGCGGAATGCTATCTAAGGTCAAAGGCATTGCTCTTGGCCGCTTTAGCGAGTGCGAAGCCCCTGCCGGAATTTTAAGCTGGACAGTAGAGGAAGTCTTGCGCGATCGCCTGGGTGATCTCGGCATCCCCATCGTCTCTGACCTTCCCTTTGGACATCAGGGTGTGAATGCTGCACTGCCCGTCGGGGTTGCTGTGGCGTTAGATGGCGATCGGGGGAATCTCTCGGTGAAGGTAGAGTAGCAAATTGGCAAAAGTCGCGAGCAATCCGCCTCAAATCCAAGGCTCATCCTCCTCTAGGTCTTGTTGAGGAACCTGCTCTGAATTGGCTTCCCGATCTTTGGGAGACTTTATCGGTGGTTTAGATACGGGCTGAATCGAGTCTTTAATCTGTTGGGCGAGGGGCGTTAGCTCTTCTTGTAGCTCTTTACCAAAGCTTTGGGCACGGTCTTGAAACTTGTCTAGCAGAGAACGACCTGCCTTGAGCGCTTCTTGAGATGGAAACTCTTCTCGAACTGCTTTCGCTTTCTGGGTGGCCTGCTGGGCGATCGCCCTAACCTGTTGCCCTGCTCGCTTTGTCGCAGACTGGGCAGTCTCTGAAAACGACTGTAAATCCTCCGCAACTTTTGCAGCTTTTTGCTCAAGGCCATCTTGATAGGCTGCAATGAGAGGGACAGCTCTTTGTGCGACCAGCACACGCTTTTTACCAATTTGCACAATGCCCCTGGTGGGGAGTTTATAAACACTATCAATGTACCCATGCCACCCTTGAGAGCGGAACAGATAATCTGTAATTTTGCCAGTCTCTAGATTAAATAGACAGTCTGTAATGTGACCGAGCCGATTTCCGGCATCACTCCATAGCTCATGACCGATTAATGTTTCCAGTACACCCACATGCTCGGTATCCGTTTCAACGGGCACAGAATGAACCACAATTCCTTCTGCGCCGATTGAGCGGAGCTGGCTCAGCTTAAACGCAAATCTTTTTTTAGTTAACAGGCTAGATTTGCTGATAAACCCCATCACCCGATGAGCTTCAGGATCCATCCACACCACCTCTACCCTGCCAAACTCTTCGGCGGTGGCTCTCTCTAGAACCAGTCGATTGAGCAGTTCACTATGTCGTATCGGTGTCAAAGTATCAGGCATGAACGTACTCATGAGTGTACCCACTACCCCAAAAACAACTTGTAGGCCGGATTTTGGCTTTCATTCCAGTATTGATAGCCTAGCGTTTCTAGAAAGGCCTGGAGTTCTGGCATTTCGTTGGGGGGCACCTGCATCCCCACTACAATTCTGCCGTAGTCTGCGCCGTGGTTGCGGTAGTGAAATAGGCTGATGTTCCAGTTGGGACTCATGCAGCTTAAAAATTTAGTGAGGGCACCAGGCCGTTCTGGGAATTCAAACCGATACAGAAGTTCGTTCTCGGCAAGGGGTGATCGCCCGCCGACCATGTGCCGCAGGTGCAGTTTTGCCAGTTCGTTGTCGGTCAGGTCTATGGTTTTGAACCCTTGGACTTCAAAGGTTGCGGCAATGCCAGCGGCATCGTCTCGATTGAGGATCTGAACGCCTACAAAAATATGGGCTTCATGCTCTCCGGCAATGCGGTAGTTGAACTCCGTTAGGTTGCGGGTGCTGATGCATTCACAAAATTTACGAAAGCTGCCCCGCGCCTCTGGGATGGTGACGGCAAAAATGGCCTCTCGACGCTCCCCGACTTCTGCACGTTCTGCGACAAAGCGTAGGCGATTGAAGTTCATGTTGGCACCACAGGCCACTGCAACCAAGGTTTGGTCTTGGATCTGCTCTCGCTCAACGTAGAGTTTGGTGGCGGCGATCGCCAATGCCCCTGCTGGCTCTAAAATCGACCGCGTATCTTCAAATACGTCTTTGATGGCGGCACAGATGTCGTCTGTGCTTACTAAAATCATTTCGTCTACATATTCTTGACAGAGCCGAAAGGTTTCCTCTCCCACTTCGCGGACTGCTACGCCATCGGCAAATAAGCCCACTTGGGGCAGCCGAATGCGGTGTCCTGCGGCTAAGGATTGGGTCATGGCATCAGCGTCCATCGGCTCTACGCCAATAATTTTAATTTCGGGACGCAGACGTTTGACGTAAGCTGCAATGCCAGAGATAAGCCCACCGCCGCCAATCGCCACAAAAATAGCGTGGATAGGCTGCTGACACTGGCGCAGAATTTCCATGCCGATGGTGCCCTGCCCTGCAATGACGTCTGGGTCATCAAAGGGATGGACAAAGGTGAGTCCTTTATCGGCCTCCATCTGACGGGCGTAGGTACAGGCATCGTCGTAGGTGTCGCCCTGCAAAATGACGGTTGCGCCTAGTGCCTTTACCGCCTCAATTTTGACTTGAGGGGTCGTGACGGGCATCACAATCATGGCGGTTGTGCCCAAACGTTTTGCGCCGAGGGCAACGCCTTGGGCATGGTTCCCCGCTGAGGCTGCAATAACGCCTTTTGCCAAGACCTCTGGGGAAAGCTGCGCCATTTTGTTATAGGCACCCCGCAGCTTAAACGAAAAAACCGACTGCATGTCTTCGCGCTTGAGGAGTAGCCGATTGCCGAGACGGGCAGATAGCCGAGGCGCTTCTTCTAGGGGCGTTTCTTGGGCAACGTCATAGACCTTGGCAGTCAAAATCCGTTTGAGGTAGTCTTGGGGCATGGGAAGAGGAGCCGCAGAAAAATATGTAATGGGGTTCAGTGGACGCATCAATCAAGACTGCATCGGCACCGAAACATCTCTAGCTTAGCTTTGATGAGGGGCGGCTCCTAGGAGTCCATGCAGATTGACGACGTTTCCGACTACGGCGATCGCAGGGGCATCAAAGCCTGTCTCTTCAATCTGCTGCAAAATGGTGGCAAACGTACCCACTAACTCAGTTTGGTTTGGACAGGTGCCCCACTGAATGAGGGCAATAGGGGTTTCTGGCGTTTTACCCCCTGCCTGGAGCGCAGGCAAAATATGGGCAAGGTTATGAATGCCCATGTAGATGACGATGGTGTCAGAACTCTGGGCGATCGCCGCCCAATTCACCTGGGGCTGATATTTACCTGCGTGTTCGTGCCCGGTCACAAACGTCACTGAAGAGCCGTAGTTGCGATGGGTAATGGGAATACCCGCGTAGGCAGGTGCCGCAACGCCTGCCGTGATACCCGGCACAATTTCTACAGAAATTCCGGCTTGGATCAGATCCATCATTTCTTCGCCGCCGCGACCAAACACAAAGGGGTCGCCCCCCTTAAGGCGCACCACTACCGCGTGTTCTTGGGCTTTAGCAATCAGCAGCGCCGTGATTTCAGTCTGCATGAGGGAGTGCTGCCCCCGTCGCTTTCCGGCATGAATCTGCTCGGCGTTGGGGTTCATCATTGCCAAAATGGCGGGGCTAATGAGGGCATCGTGAATCACACAGTCTGCATGTTCGAGCAAAGCCTTGCCCTTTACCGTCATTAGACCTGGATCCCCTGGCCCTGCTCCCACGAGATAAACTTTACCCGTAGTAGAACACGCTTGCTTAATTTCAGTCTTTGTCATTTTGATTAATGAAGAACTTATGGCTGCGTCGCAGAGATGGCGGTGCAGCAATCTAATAAAAGTTTAGCCAGCAGTGGACTGGGGTTTAGCGGCTGCGTCATCTGTAAATCGAGGCTGGTAAATTTGGATCTTAACTGAACCACATGTTCTTCAATGGCATCTGTGATACGACCCGCAAATAGAAAATAGGGCGCAATGCCAATTCTTTGCGCCCCCATCTGATGTAGCGTTTGAATCTGATCTTCTAGCGCTGGCGCAGTAGCCCAGTAAGCAGGTGCTATTTCTAACTCAGCAGCTAAGGCATCAATGGGTTGGTTGCCACTGGGTCGTTTGGTGCCGTGGGCTAACAAAATCCAGCGATCGCAGGGCAGCACTTCACTCATTCGCGCCTGAACCAGCAGCGACAGGTTAGAGTGAGCGCCCAGGGCAGGACAAAGCGTTAGCAAAACATCAGATTCAAGTTGGCCTTGAGCCTCCTGAATGGCTTCGGGTAAGTCTTGAAGGAGGTGGTTTCCCGCAGCCAAAAAGAGCGGCAGCAGAAAAATCTGGCGAATGCCTGCGGCAGCAGCGGCCTTTGCAAAGTCAGCCATTTGAGTGGCTAAGGGCTGGTCGCCAAATTCTAGTACGCCCGTGCCAACCCACGGCTCTGTCTGGGGCAGAACCCGATGGGCAATGAGATGCTGGCGCATGTAGGTTGCACAAGCCTCAAGCCCATAGTGCGATCGCAAGTCTCGGCTACCGTGGGCGATTAAAAAGTAGGCAGAAGGCGTTTGGGGCAAGAATCTATCCGCGCAGAGGAAAGGGTAGAGATAAGCAGGTGGAGATAAATTAAAGTTACAGCTTGGGATTGGGTTTCGGCTACGCTCAACCCTCAAATCCCGTA